>JAOZOC010000264.1 GCA_029933495.1 Bacteroidales bacterium | reverse complement strand
AATTATGAATGGGGAATGCAGGTAACCTTTGAAAACGGGACTGCAACCCTTGATGCAGATGGTAGTTCTTCTGCAACATATTCTTACACACCTGATACCTGGGGATACCAGGAGATTTTTGTCAACCTCGATATTGACACAGCATATTATTATTTTAACAGTACACTTGTTAAGAGTTGGAAATGGAGTAAAGGAACATTCGGAGGGAATAATCTGAATCAACTTGGCGGTGTGGATTTTTATGCTCTTGACGGTAATACTAACGGACTTTATTATTTTGATGATTATAGCATCTCGGAAGTTATTCCTCCTTCAAATTTAACATATTCATTGGTTTCCAGTAATGCAAACCTTACATGGGATGCTCCTGTAAATTCAAAATTGCCATTGTTGGGATATAATATTTACAGGGACAATGTAAAAATTAACACTTCTGTAGTTCCTTCTGAATATTATACAGATGCTAATCTTGCAGTAGGCTCTTACAATTATTTTGTGACTGCTGTATATGATGACGGCACACAGGCTGACGATGAATCAGGTCCTTCAAATACTGTAACAGTCTCAATTGGTTATCAAAACGCTTTGGATTTTGATGGAGTAGATGATTATGTTTTGATTGGAAACACTATTGATATAAATACAAGCACGACTCCATATACTGACAGAACAATAGAGGCCTGGTTTTATGCAGAAGATGTCGCTGACGCAGATCATCAGGTAATTTATGAAGAAGGAGGCGGAACAAGGGGATTGAATATCTATATTGATGGAGGAAGGCTATATGTGGGAGGATGGAACAAACCAAGTAGCGAGTCGAATTGGGGTCCCGGAACATTTTTATATACAAGTACCATTTCATCACAAAGATGGCATCACGTTACTTTAAAACTTGAAAACGGTACAGGAACGGTAGAGCCCGATAAGTTTAAGGGTTTCCTTGATGGTATTGAATTCGGTTCGGGAGATGGTTCTCAGTTATGGAAACACGGCGGGAATATTTGTATAGGAAGAAATGGCGGAACTAGTTTTCATGACCAGAATAATGCCTCAACAGGGTTTTATTTCGAAGGCAAAATAGATGAAGTCAGAATTTGGAACGAAGCCAGAACAGTACAACAAATCAGGGATGATATGCACAGGGAGCTTGTAAATCCGGCTTCTGAAACCAATTTGGTTGCTTATTATAAATTTAATCAAAGTGCAGGAACTACACTTCCTGATAATTCATCGAAGACAAATAACGGGACTCTTACCAATATGGACCCCGCAACAGACTGGGTAACTTCAACAGCTCCAATTCCTTATTACACTGTACAGTCAGGCAATTGGTCGGCTGATGCAAGCTGGGATGTTGGTCAGATGGCTCCTGTAAATGACTGGTCAAGGGTTGTTATTGACTATAATATTGTTCAGGATCAGAATCAGGGACTTTATGACCTCGTTATTAATACTGGTGCTTCTTTGACAATAAATCCGGGTTTTGGTTTGACAATGTTTGGTGATATTGCTAATTATGCAGGGTTATCAGGTCTTGTGCTTCAGGCTGACGCTACAGGTATGGCATCATTAGTTCATAATACAACCGGAGTTGAAGCTACAGTTGAGGAGTATCTCTCTTCACAGAAGTGGCATTATGTTTCATCTCCAATAACTAATGCAACCATTGAAACATATTTCAATATTTATTTAATGAACTTCAATGAGCCTACAGGAGCCTGGACTTATATGGTAAATCCTGTCACTACACCGATGAATGTAGGTCAGGGTTATGCAGCCTGGGCTTCCAATGCTTTAACAGGAAACACGACTGTTGGCTATGAAGGTGCTTTGAATGCAGGTGATATATCTTATTCTTCACTTACATATACACCGATAAGTAATAATACCGGTTATAACCTGGTTGGTAATCCTTATCCGAGTTCTATTGTCTGGAACAGCAACTGGACTACTACAAACCTTGATGCAACGGCATATTTCTGGGATGGTTCTACTAATGTAACCTGGAACCGCCTTACAGGAATGGGTACTGCTGCAAGTGGAGTTATTCCTCCCACACAGGGATTTGTTGTGATGGCAAATGCTTCTGGAGCAAGTTTTACATTCCCACAAAGTGAGAGGATTAACGGGACACAACCATTTTATAAGGAGTCCTCTGTAATAAGTAATAGTGTTGCGCTTGAGATTGAAGGGAATGGATATTCCGATAAGATTATTGTAGGATTTAGTTATGATGCTACAAACTCATTCGACCATAACTATGATGCTTATGACCTAAAAAGTATTGAGGATGCGCCTCAGCTTTATACTTTTGATGAAAATGTGGAATATGCAGTAAATATCTTAAGTTCTGAATATGAAGAGACTATCATTCCTGTTGGACTTGATGTTGGGAATCCCGGAATTTATTCTATTAAAGTCAATGATATGGAAGGATTCGATGGAAATTCCGTGATACTTGAGGATTTGAAAGAGAATACATTTACAGAATTGTCAGTCAATGATGTTTATAACTTTACAGCCGGTTTAAATGATAATTCTCATCGCTTTAATATCCATTTTAAAGCCGGTGTTGCAGGTGTTGACCAAGACATTAATTCCGATATTTCTATCTATTCTTACGATAATATTGTTTACATCAACAAACCTGCTGACCTGACTGGAAATATTACTATTATCAATATGATGGGTCAGGAAGTTCTTAAAACTAAAGCAACTTCAGGTTCAATTACGAGCCTTAAAATTGTCAATGGTACAGGTTATTATATTGTTAAATTGCAATTGGGAAATCAATTGATTACTAAAAAAGTATTTATAAGATAATACTAAATTTATTATAGAGTCTGTAAAAAGTCCTGCAAATTATTGCAGGACTTTTTTTGTGAATAAAAAAGGAACATCTTGCAATATCTATACGTATAAGCGTAGATTTAAAATATATTTTTTAACTTCTTAATAAAAACTTAATCAAATGATAAAAATTTATTCAATTGTTTTATTTACATTACTTGCGGTAGTGGGTAATACACAGGTAACCATCTGGACTGAAGATTTCAACTACACAAATGATGTTACCACAGGACAGGGCAATCCGACAATTACAACCTGGACTGCTGATGGTGTTTCTTCGGTTTGGCTTTCAAATGCCTGGATTAAAGTTAATAGTAGCTCTAAAGTACTTGAAGGGAAAAGAACTTCAGGAAGTAATTTTATTGGTTCCTGGACTGTTGAAAACTGGGAAATAAATTCCGGTGACCCCATTGAGATTTCAGGTTATCAGGATATATCTGTTTCTATTGACCTTTCATCAGTAGTGGACGGAACCGATGATTTTGTTAAGGTGCAGTACAGTTTAGATGGGAATACTAACTGGGTAAATTTCACCGGTTCACCATTCAACGGTGACTTTGGAAGTGCAACAGCAACTGTTTCCGGTTTAAATGGTAACTTGCTGTATCTTAAAATTGTTTTGCATAACACTGCATCAAACGATTACTATTATGCAGATAATATCGTAGTAACTGGCTATCAACTGCCGCCCCAAACGGATTTTTATACCGATCTGCTATTTGCAGATATAAATCAAACGATAACATTTACGGATGCTTCAACAAATAATCCTTCAAACTGGACCTGGTTTTTCTCCGGCCCGGGAAATGTGACGTATGTTAACGGCACAAGTGAAAATTCACAAGATCCGGAGGTACAGTTCGATACATACGGACTATACACAGTTTCACTGGTTACCAATACAGGAAGTGAAATGAAAACGGATTATATTAGTATTGTGCATACTTTCAATATGGGAAATAGTGCTCAGACGACCTGTTCAGGTCTTTTCTATGATTCGGGAGGACCGAATAGTGACTATTCACCGGCTGAAGATTATGTAATGACTTTTTACCCTTCAACAACAGGTGCAAAGCTGGAGATATCTTTCAATTATTTTGATGTGGAACAATATTATTCAATTTTTGGAATAGAATTCGGAGCATATCTTGAGGTTTTTGATGGCGTTAATACTTCAGCTCCGCAAATTGGTGGGAAGTATTTTGGTTCCAGTTCTCCGGGTACGGTATCGGCGACTAATGCACAAGGAGCTTTGACATTCAGGTTTTACTCGGTTAACAGTTCACCTAAATCAGGGTGGGAAGCTAATATTAACTGTGTTCTGCCTGCTGAAAACGATTATTGTGCAGATGCAACTCCGATAAACGAAGTGACTAATTTACCTTTTAGCACTTTTGCAGCAACACAAAGCGGAGTTATTCCAGTTTGTGGCTATTCTGGTGCTCCTGTCGCTCCTTTTGATATATGGTATGCTTATACCGCTACAGTTAGCGGTGAAGCAACTTTCGACCTTTGCGGTAGCGAATTTGATACCAGACTTGCAATATGGGATGCCTGCGGCGGAAATGAACTTGAATGTAATGATGATGACTGCGGCTATCAGTCGGTTGTTACACTGCCTGTAACTATGGGGACTACATATTATGTTCAGGTTGGAGGTTATAATGATGATGTTGGAAATGGCGACCTTTCAATTTATGTTGTTGGAGAAGATCAGAATACTCTTGATTTTGATGGTGTTGAGGACTATGTAAGTATTGCAAACTCTGCTGATATAAATACAGGTGGTCCTTATTCGGACAGGACAATAGAAGCTTGGTTCTATGCTGAGGATGTTAATAAAGTAACAAAACAGGTGATTTACGAAGAAGGCGGTGGAACAAAGGGACTTAATATCTATATTGATAACGGCTCATTATATGTCGGTGGCTGGAATAGGGCTAATTATACACCTATTTGGGCAGGAACATGGCTCTCTACAAATGCTATTTCTTCTCAAAGATGGCACCACATAGCTATTAGACTTGAGAACGGAACAAATACTGTTGGGGCAGATAAGTTCAAAGGATTCCTTGATGGTGTGGAGTTTGGTTCGGGAGACGGCGCAGCATTATATGCACATAGCGGAAATATCAGCTTGGGAAGAAACGGAAATACACGTTTCCATGATGGTAACGATGGGTCTGCCGGTGAATATTTTGAAGGTAAAATTGAAGAATTCAGAATATGGAACGAAGCCAGAACCATTGATGACATGCGGAATGATATGTATCGCGAACTTCCATATCCAACTTCAGAGGCAAACCTTGTAGCATATTTCAGGTTTAATCAAAGTGCAGGCAATTCGGTGCCCGATATTTCAGGAAGCGGCAATGCAGGAACACGTCATAATATGAATAATGCCGACTGGGTTGCTTCAA
>JAOZOC010000795.1 GCA_029933495.1 Bacteroidales bacterium | reverse complement strand
GTAAACCTATTTTATAAACGGACAGAATCTGTGTTCAATATTTTTTGGGACATGGATCATTATGATTGTAAGGATTACGCTGATAAGAAATTATAACCGATCATAAAAATCTGCGTTCTGTAATCATTCAAAAATGTTAAATATACATTAAGGCCTACATCCCTGGGAATCGAGGGATTTTTCCCAGCTTCGACTTTTTCCAGTAAACACCCCAGGCCTGTTTGATCCAGTGACCAAATGAAGGCATAGGAAGTATTTTTTCAGAATTCCACTTTCGTGATGTGAAAATAGCACCATTCCCTGTGTCCATAACGCATACAATATTCAAATGATTTTGATATCCCTTTCGCTTTGGATTTCCGATTATCGCATTGTTGATGTTGTAAACTGCATAATGAGCCATAATTTCGGCAATATGTCCCTGCTTGGCTATCCAGTTTGGCCCTTCGAGACGGGCAACATCTCCTGCAGCATAAACATTCTTTTGCTGACCATTGACACGGCAGTATCCGTCAACCAGCACATTCCCGTCAACGGAAAGAGGAAGATCGGAATTTTGCAGAACGGGATGGCCTGTTCCAGCCGGGATGAAGATAATCAGATCACTTTCCAAAACACTATCGTCCTCAAAAACTACTTTCCCTGGTTCAAATCTGTTAATCTTTGTACCAATCCTCTCATTTATTTTGTGCATCTTATAAGCCTTATCCAGCATTTTCAAGCCCTCTCCACCCATTCTTGCCCCCGGCTCTTTCATTGGAGCAAAAAAGGTTAACTCAAATTTATCATACAACTTCTTTTGTTTCAGAGTATTGATAAAATTGAACAGAAGCTCAAAGGCAGGCCCGCCTCTTACGCCTGTCGGAGATTTGGGATTGCCACCAAAACCCACCGAAATTTTTCCGTGACCTCTTGCAACAAGCTCATCAAATTTCTCTTTTATCTTCAGCGACACTTCCGGGTGACCGCAGATTGAGTAAGTATGTTCCAGTCCGGGATGGTGCAGTTTGCTGCCTCCGAAAGCAATTATCAGGTAATCGTATTCAACAGTATTGCCTGATTCAAGATAGACCCTGTTCTCCTGTGATTTTATAGATGTAACCTTATCTATCACAAGGTCGAATTTATGGACTTTCTGCAAATCTTTCAGGGGCAGTTTAACATCCTCAAATTTTATTTTACTAACAGGAATCCAAATTGATATGGGATAGATAAAGCAATAATCCCTGTCGGATATCAGAGTTACTTTATGGCCCAGTTTACGCAGCCGGAAGACCGACTCCACACCTGCAAAGCCACCTCCAAGCACTACAATGTGTTTCATTTCAGGTTTGATTTAGTTT
>JAOZOC010000263.1 GCA_029933495.1 Bacteroidales bacterium | reverse complement strand
TGCTACTTCACTATGCCCAGAGCGTCCACGCTCGGCCTATTTTTCTCTTAATCCTATCACCAACAAGGAATATAGAATTTCAATAAGCCTGTTAAGTCCGGCGCGCAATCTCCAGATGACTGTATTAACTAACAGTAACGGACATTGAATTGTCACCCGAACAAATGCGGCAATAGTCATCAGGAGATTGGCCTCCTGCAAAACAAAAGTAAGATATTAACGTTTTTTCTTTTGTTGTTTAAAGTTATTGCAAAATGTCAGAATCTGTTAAGTTGCCTAAAAACCATTTGCGTTCCGTTTCGGTAAGTATGTATCTGATTGAGAAATCTATTGATGAACTTAAGGAGTTGATAAAGAGGCTTTAATGAAATCCCAAAACCAACCCACCCTGATATACAACAAAAGCTGTTACCCAGGCAATAATCAGTCCGAGTGCAAGAGAAATACCGGTTATCTTCCACGACCTTGATTCGGATTTGATAGCGGCAATAGTCGCTATGCAGGGTGTATAAAGTAATGTGAATACCATAAAACTTATTCCCTGAAGCGGGGTTATTGAGGCAAGTATCTGAGTTGCAGTATTGGTTCCGTATATGACTGCCATTGAACCCACAACGATTTCTTTGGCTACAAATCCAAAGATTAGCGCAATCACCTCACGCCAACCGATACCAATAGGATGAAATATGGGCTGCAGGAACTGTCCTATCTGTCCTGCCCAGGTATCAATACTCCCGGGTTGTGAGTCAACAGGTAAATTTGTTAAAAGCCACACGAGTACTACACCGCCCACAATGTATGTTGATGCTCTGTAAATGAAGGATTTCATCTCCATCCAGGCACGCAATACAACGGTATTGACCGTAGGGACACGGTAGGGAGGTATCTCCATAATGAAAGGTTCGGGCTTACCTGCAAATTTAAAAAGCTTCAGGATAAAACCCACAACAAAGACCATCACAAAGCTAAGTACATATAGACCGAAGACAACCCAGGGAGCAACTGAAGGTGCAAACAAAATTGCCGCAAGAAAAACAAAAACCTGAAAACGTGCACTGCAAAGTGTAAACGGTATCAACAGCATAGTGACAATCCGGTTATGCCTGCTCGACAGTATCCGTGTTCCCATTACCGCAGGTACATTACATCCATAACCAAGAAGAATATTAATGAATGCTTTGCCATCCAGACCCAGACTGTGCATCAATCTGTCTAACAGAAATGCCGCGCGTGCCATATATCCGCTATCTTCGATCAATGACATAAAGATAAAGAAAATAGCAATCAGCGGAAAGAATGAAATCACTATCCCGAGCCCATTTAACACTCCGTCAATCAGAAGGTTACTTACAAAGTCAGGCAACGATTCTAACAAAGAAGTATTATGTAATGAACTTTGAATATCAGAAAAAAAGTCGCCAACCAAAGCCTGAAGTGGCGTTCCCAAAGCATAGATACCCTGGAAAAGCAAGAACATAATAAAGAAGAACATCGGAAGCCCTGCATATTTGTTCAGTAGCACCCTGTCAAGGGCATTTGTAAACTTATCAGGAACTTTCAGCGTTTCGGATGTGGCTTCATTTACAAGACCTCTTGCAGAGTTGAATCTGCATTGAGCGCAGGTAATTGTTAAATCCTGACCAAGTGATTGTTCAGTCTTTGAACGCAGATGTTTAACTTCTTTAACAATCTCTTTAAGTGCTTCTTTGTTTATAGGAACATCTTTTGGTAAATCACCGCTTTCCAACAGCCTTTCGGCAATGAATGTCTTATTGAGTGCCGGGTCAGGATGTATTTTTTCTATCTTTTTTGCCAGTGTAACAATAGCATCTTCGACAATAGGCGGCCGGGAAATGTACGGAGGACGAAATCTCGAAGGGTCTGTTATTATTCCCAATAATGCATTTTTCAGATAATCAACACCTTCGCCCGTTCGTGCAACAATGGGTATAACCTGACAACCAAGGTGATTTGATAATTTTTTTATATCAATTTCCAGCCCTGCACGTCTGGCTTCATCCATCATATTGACTGCCACGACCATCGGAATTCCGCTTTGTGCAAGTTGCAGAGTCAGTCCAAGACTTCGGTACATATTCCGGGCGTCAATAATGTTAATGATATAATCCGGAGGTGTCTTCAGGAGATAATCTCTGACAACTGTCTCTTCAATGGATGTGGGAGTAATGGAATACGCTCCGGGCAGGTCAATGAGATTTATGTTATAGCCGTTAAGTTTAAAATGCCCTGTCTTTTTTTCAACCGATACTCCCGCCCAGTTACCGACAGCCTGATGTGCTCCGGTCAATTTGTTGAAAAGTGTTGATTTTCCGGTATTCGGAATAGAGCATATTGCTATGGTTATATTTTTATCAGCCATTTCAGTCAGCAGGTTCAACAATTATTTTTTCAGCTTCACCACGTCCTACGGCAATAATTCCTTTATCAGTTTTTAATTCAAACGGATGGTCATCAATAATTTCAAAGATGTCAGAAATATTGATTTTTCTGTCTTTCATTTTTTTCAGAAAGCCTTGTCCTCCGTTAAATTTCTTTATTCTGTATTTTTCATCATCTCCGGTAGATAATGCGGATAATGGAATGGCAACAAGTTTACAGTCAAGCATTTCCAGCTCTTTACTTCGCAAGGCAATACTTTGCCCCTGGTCAATCATAACCTCCACAGTACTACCTTTGAATCCTACTCTGATAATTTTCAGGTGAGAACCCGGAAGAACACCCATCTGTACCAGTCTGTTTCCAAAACCACCGTTATCCTTTACCGATTGTATAACACACTCCGCATTTTCCACAATCTTCATCACATTGCAAATTTTCAAATTAGAAAATCATTGAATAGCCTCTTTGACTTTTCCCAGTTTCCCTGTTCAGGCAATACTTTATTTTCGGTACAAACCTTTTCCTTTTCCATAATAAATATACCTTATGTGAATGTAAGAACAAAGATAAAGTGAAAATGTTTTAATTGTCAGAATTTATCCTCTCATTTCTTTTGTAACATCTTTGATAATGGGTTTTCCCATAGTGTTCCGGCAAAAACGGAAATCAGAATAGTAATTATTGTGGTTGCAAGTATTATCTCACCAGCATCAATCAGCGATTGTTGCTTGTACATAAGCCCAAGTGTCAGGGGAAGGCTTGCCAATGCCGAGGGGACAACACCACGCGGCCCTTCAAGTGAAATAAACAGATATTCCTTAAAACTCCACCTTCGCAGAGGTAAAATCCCGAGAACTGCAATGGGACGGGCAATGAAAATTATTATTAGTGCAAGGATAATTCCTTTTACCAAAATATCTCCAAAGATTGAAAGATCAATGGAAGCTCCAATTAAAATGAAAATAAAAATACCTGCCATATCCGAAAGTGATTCATTGAAACTCAACTCTTTATTCAGGAATCCTTTAAATGCAGCATTTCGTTCTTTGTTTTTAAAAATAAGCTCATGATTTCCAAAGATTATTCCCGTTACCGTTGCAACAAGATAATCGGAGGTTTGTACCTTTTCACCGAGAATAAATGCTGCAAGCCCCAAAGTCATTACCATTACAATGGTAAAGTTTACCAGTTCAATATATGACATATTCCTTTAGTTTAATAATATGAGACCTTTGCAAGGTAAAATCATAATTACAACTCATAATATCAGCCCGTTACATTAAAACACCTACAATTATTTCAAATGAAAGTAAAATCATTAGCTCATATTTTGCCTTGCGAAGGTCTCAATATCACTATTCCCGGTTACAAAGTAATTAAATTGAGTACTAACAATTGTGATAATTATTATTACAAAAAGTAATCCTGAAATTCACCTACCCTATCCCCAGTAATACAGAGCTCTGTCACCGAGTTCATATTCTATTTCGAGAAGCCTGTTGTATTTTGCAAGTCTTTCGCTGCGGCTGGCAGAACCTGTTTTAAGGTGTCCGCCGTCCATAGCCATTGCAAAATCGGCAAGAAAAGTGTCGGCAGTTTCGCCCGAACGGTGTGAAAGAAAATAACGCCATCCTGCATCACGACACATTCTGACAGCTTCTATTGTTTCAGAAACAGTACCAATCTGGTTAAGTTTGATCAGTGCTGAATTGGCTGTTCCCTCTTTAATGCCGCGTGCTATATATTTTGTATTTGTAACAAAGATGTCGTCGCCAACTACTTCTATTTTATTGCCAAGGCGTTTTGTGAACTGCTGAAACCCTTCCCAGTCATTTTCAGCCAGAGGATCTTCCCAAAGCACGATAGGATATTTAGAGACCCATTCTTCTGCCAGTTTAATGAGTCCTTTGCTATCTGTTTTTCCTGCACCCGACCATTTTAAATCATACTGATCCTTATTGTTAACTGAAAACGAACTTGCAGCACTATCCAAAGCAATAGAAATATCTTTTCCTGGTTTGTAGCCGGCTTTTTCGATTGCTTCCATAATGATCTCAACAACCTCTTCATTGCTTCCGAGATTTGGAGCAAAACCACCTTCGTCCCCCACACCTGTTGACAAACCACGGGCTTTCAAAAGGCCTTTCAGAGTATGAAATGTCTCTGCCACATAACGCAGGCCTTCACGGAAATTCGGAGCTCCTAAAGGAACAGCCATAAACTCCTGAATATCTACACTGTTGTCTGCATGCTCGCCACCGTTGAGGATATTCATACAAGGAACCGGAATCCGGCGTGCTCCTGCACCGCCAAGATATTCATAAAGCGGAATATTTGCCGACAGGCTTGCAGCGCGTGCAACAGCCATTGAAATACCGAGGATGGCATTGGCTCCCAGTTTTGATTTGGTTGAAGTCCCGTCCATCTCTATCATCTTATAATCAATTTCCGTCTGCTTGTGAGCGTTCATCCCTTTCAACTCCGGTGCAATGATTTCATTTACATTGGCCACTGCTTTCAGTACTCCCTTACCTCCGTAGCGCTTTTTATCTTTATCACGGAGTTCTACGGCTTCATTTTCTCCTGTACTTGCACCTGACGGAACCGAGGCTGAAGTTATTGTTCCGTCACTTAACTCAATATAGACCCTGACAGTGGGATTTCCCCTAGAGTCTAAAATTTCCATTGCCCTTAAGGCTGATATCCTGTTATTATTCATTTTGATTGTTTTAAAAATATCTTTACTATCTTTTTTTAGGATTGCAATGTACAACAATTGGTTACAAAATGGTGTTTTTTAACTGTATTTAACAGTTGACAATTATCACTACTGTCCACTAAAAAATAAATATCGTTCTTTGAAATCATTGGTAATC
>JAOZOC010000262.1 GCA_029933495.1 Bacteroidales bacterium | reverse complement strand
CATTGTTTTTCCCACCTGGCTGTTCAGTATTTCATCAAAAGTACTTTTCTCTTTCTTTGTTGTGCGTTTTGTAATTACTTTTTCATTTTGTTTCATCAGCTCCCGCTGATTTTGCTCTTCGTGAGCAAATTTTATTTTTCTCGTCAAAATCTCATATGCACTTTCACGGTCTATTTCTTCATTATACTCCTGTATGATTTCCGACTTTCGGATTATTGCGTCAATTTCATCATCGGTAAGTATATCCATTCTTGATTGTGGAGCACGTAGCATCGTATGAACCAGAGGAGTCGGAATTCCTTTTTCATTCAGAGCCGTAATCATTGCTTCACCGATGCCGAGTTTTGTAAAGATATTTTTGGTATCGTAAAATTCTGTTATTGGATAATTTTCGGATGCCAGTTTTATTGCTTTTCTGTCTTTTGCCGTGAAAGCGCGCAGTGCGTGCTGAATTTTCAGTCCCAACTGCCCGAGGACATCTTCCGGAATATCAGCAGGATTTTGTGTTACAAAATAAACCCCGACACCTTTCGACCGAATGAGTTTTACGATTGTCTTAATCTGGTCGAGCAATGCTTTGGATGACTCTTTGAAGATCAGGTGAGCTTCATCAATAAAGATGACAAGCTCCGGCTGATCGGAGTCACCCTTTTCTGGGAATGTCGTGTATATTTCGGCCAGCATCTGCAACATAAATGTTGAGAATAGTTTTGGTCTGTCC
This sequence comes from Bacteroidales bacterium, assembly GCA_029933495.1. Taxonomy (GTDB): domain Bacteria; phylum Bacteroidota; class Bacteroidia; order Bacteroidales; family JAADJA01; genus JAADJA01. The sequence continues at coordinate 4,559 of JAOZOC010000262.1, read as the reverse complement.
TGAATATCGGTAAGCCTTAATACTGAGACTATTCCCTTTCCGTTTTCGTCAATTCTGCAAAGGTCTTCCACATCGAATGATCGTTCCCCGAAAAATGTATCGGCACCCTGCTGCTCCAGCTCAACTATCTTTCGCATAATTGCACCTACTGTTGAAGTAGATATTCTGCCAAAGTCGGCTTCAATCTCCTTTTTACCCTCTTTGGAAATCCACTGCAAAGTCTTTTTTAGGTCTTTAAGATCAAGTAACGGTAAATCCTTATCATCAGCATATTTGAAGGCAACCGCAACAACGCCTGATTGAGTGTTGTTGAGCTGAAGGATTTTAGATAACAGCACCGGCCCGAATTCCGTAACTGTTGCGCGCAGCTTTACACCCTTTTCTCCTGAAAGGGAAAGAAATTCAACAGGACTGTTACCCAGCTTAAATGGAAAACCTATTTTTTCGTGACGCTCGTCAATTTTAGGGTGGCCATTGCTGGGAACAGCTATTCCGCTTAAATCTCCTTTAATGTCCATTAGCAGTGACGGGATTCCTTTTGCCGACATTTGTTCGGCCAGAATTTGCAAAGTTTTTGTTTTTCCCGAACCTGTTGCACCTGCAATAAGTCCGTGCCTGTTCAGTGTTTTTAAAGGAATTTTGACAAGAGTGCCTGTCTGGCATTCCCCGTCCAGCATTGCACCTCCGATTGTTATTGAATCTTTTTTAAAAGAATAACCTTTTTCTATTTCTTCTATGAATTTTTCTTGTATTGACATATCCTGAAATTGATGTAAAAAACCATCTGTCGTATCCTGAATATTGTTCAGGAAATCCGGCAGATGGTAAAAAAATATTTCTATTAGCGATAACTGTTAATCTTTTTTATTGAAAAAGGCTTTATATGTAAAACCGCCCAGAATACCACCAACAATAGGTGCTACCCAGAAGAGCCATAACTGACTCAATGCCCATCCTCCGACAAATAATGCAGGGCCGGTACTTCTTGCAGGATTTACCGATGTATTTGTAACAGGGATGCTAATCAGGTGGATAAGTGTAAGTGTTAGTCCGATTGCAAGACCTGCAAAACCTATTGGTGCGAGTTTATCTGTTGCACCCATAATTATAAATATGAATATGAAAGTCAGTACAACCTCTATTATCAAAGCTGAAGTCATCGAATAGCCGTTCGGTGAATGTTCACCATAACCGTTGGATGCAAATCCATTGTCCAGCGTAAAGTCTGCATTGCCACTTGCAATGAGGTAAAGAACACCTGAAGCTACTATTGCACCTATAACCTGAACAATAATGTAAGGTAGTAGATCTTTTCCTGAAAATCTTCCACCTGCCCATAATCCGAACGAAACTGCAGGATTAAAATGTCCGCCGGAAATAGAGCCAACAGCATAAACCATTGTAAGCACAGTTAATCCAAATGCTAAAGACACGCCTAAATAACCAATGCCAACCGAAGGGATACCTGCGGCAAGAACAGCACTGCCTGTGCCGCCAAATACAAGCCAGAATGTACCAAAAAATTCAGCACCAAGTTTTTTTGTTAAATTCATAATGATCTCTTTTAAATTTGTTAATAAATGATTTTAGATTGGTATTTCATTTCTACCTTGAAATGTTATACATTCATAATAACATCAAAAGTATAATAATGTTTAAAACATAAACTTTCCTGTTGCACAGGGAAATTCAGTTTTGCAAATATAGAAAAATTTAATAAATTAAAATTGGATTATTGAAATAGGTGTCTGTTAAATTCTTATTAATCTATTCCAGCACAAGATCATCAGAGTTCCTAATAATAATTTAACATTCCTGCCATAAATTTTTTCACCCTTGCTTCGTTTACCTGATTTGCAGCTTTGCCATCTTTTTTAAAATAACTGCCAACAATGAGACTGTCAATATTTGGGATGAAAGAATGCAGATTTTCGGGTGTCGCTCCACTCCCAAGTATAACCGGCAGGTGAGTGTTTTGTCTTACCTCTTCAACATCTTCTGTTTTTGCTTCAGAACCGGTCAGGTCGCCAGAAACAATAATTGCATTTGCCAGGCCTCTTTCGGTAAGGTCTCTCGTTTCGAGTGCTATGCTACGGTTGCCTAATTGTGTAGCGTGTTTTACATTTACATCTGCAAAGATCTGGACATCAGATTTAAGAGTAGCTCTGAGCCTCAGAGTCTCGTATGCTTTCCCCTGAATAATTCCCTGGTCTGTTATTGCAGCACCTGTATGGACATTTACCCTGATAAATCTTGCTCCGGTTGCAACTGCAATTGCCATTGCTGCCGTAGCATCATTTCGTAGTGCATTGACGCCAACAGGGCCAGGAAATGCTTTCACAATTTCACGTGTTACAGATGACATAGCTGCAATAGTCTCAGCTGGGAGATCGTCAGGATAAAATGGCATATCCCTGAAATTTTCAACTATCAGTCCGTCAATGTTGTATTTTTTAAAAACTTCCGTCTCTTCAAGTGCAGTTTTAATAACAGCCTCCATACTCCCTTCATAGAGTGGAGATCCCGGCAATGGCATCAGGTGAATGCAGGCGATGACGGGTTTTTGTTTTATAAAAAGATCAGAGAATTTCATAATAGCAATTTGTTAATAAATATGAGGAAAAATAGCTTTTCTGTCTTTTGGATAATCCTTAAAATGACCATTATACCATTTATGGTGATCGTGCGCTCTTGGGACAAGATTTGCGAATGACCATACAAAAAATGCAAGTGTCGGCAGGCACCACGTCATAAGAGCATAACCGCCCCATTCAATTATCTCTCCGAGAAAATTCGGACAAGAGACATATTTAAACAGACCACCTTTAGGAATAAAATAGCCTTTTCTGTTGTTGGCTCTTAATTGTATAAGCTTATTATCGTGAAACTGGTTTATTATCATCCCGCCAACAAAAAGAGCACCTCCGACGATAAATCTCCAGTCTGTAAGCCAGTACAGAGGATAATCGGGCGAAAGAAATCCAAACCAGTATCCGTTAATGAATCCGTTAACAACATTAAAAAAGAATCCGAAAATAACAATAAGTAACGGCATTCTCTTACCCTTTGTCCTGGTACGTGCACTAAAAATGAAAGTCCTGTGAACATAGTGTATCATCCAAAGAATGAAAAATATCATTACCGGGATGCTTTTTATACCTTCCCCAAGAAAAATAAATAGAGCAAAAACAACAATAGCCGGAATTTCCATTAAAATCCAACCTGTTTTATTACTGATGGTTACTCCCCAGGTTTTGTTTGAATGTCTTCCGTAAGGAACAGTAACAATCATCAGTATAGGAAATAATATCAGGGCAATTCCTATCCAGCCAAGCACCAAATATCTAAAAGTTTCGAGTGATATCATTTTGTAAATAATTATTTTCTTTATACCATTTTAAAGTATCGCCAAGAGTGTCGTATAGTTGACGGGCCGAGTATCCAAGATCTTTCTGTGCTTTCAGATTCGAGATATTTTTATTGGATTTTTTTAAAACATCAAGTGAATCATATGTATAGAGAGGGTCTTCGTTTGCCAGTTTTGCATAAAGAGTAATAAAAGGAACCCCAAGTTTAGCAATGGAAGTTGGACATACAAATCCAGGTGTTTTGTGCCCGGTGATTTTTGAAACCATTTCTGAAATTTCTTTCAGACTGTGCCAGTTTCCCGAAAGGATATATCGCTCACCTCTTCTCCCTTTGGTAATTGCCGCAACAGTTGCATTTGACACATCCCTGACATCCACCCAGTTATAGCCACCCGGCACGAGCATTGGCAATTTATTTTGTGCAATTTTTATAATAGCCTGCCCAAGAAAAGAGGGTTTGTAATCGCATGGGCCTATAATAGCACTTGGATTTAAAACAACCGCATTTAATCCCGATTTAACAGCTTTGGCAACAAGACTCTCACTTTTTGCTTTTGTGGTTTCATATATCATCTTTGATGAGGTTATCAGAGGCCTGGTTTCATCCATAATCAGGTCAAGCGGTTTGGATTCAAGGGCATGCACCGAGCTAAAATGAATAAATCGCGAAACACCTGCCTCAAGGCTACAATCAAGAATATTCCGGGTGCCATCCACATTTGTTTTTATAACATTTGCGGTATTGCCTCCGTTGATTGAAATTACTGCTCCAAGATGAATAACCGCATCCGAATCCCGGATAAGTTTCCTGAGCGAATCTTTATCAAGCAGGTCACCTTTGATTATTTCAATATCTAACCCCTTAAAACCACTATCATCCTTATGAAACAGAACTTTGACATCATATCCCCGCTTAATAAGTTCGCGACAAAGACAGGCTCCTACATGTCCACTTGCTCCGGTTACTGCTATCTTTTTTATTTCGGAATTGCTGCTCATTTCAACCGGCAAATATAGAGTAATTATTTTGTATATTTTTGCCGGGTGTTTAACATCGGGTTTCAAAAGTTGACAGAAAAGATATGAGTTTGATTATTGCCATTGGTTTTAAACCGGATAGAATAGTTGGAATGATGCCGGTTCCCTATTTATTGGAAAAGAATAAGGGGCAAAACTACTATGACATATACA
>JAOZOC010000261.1 GCA_029933495.1 Bacteroidales bacterium | reverse complement strand
AGTTTTTATTAACATCTAATTCTTAACTTTTTTATTGCTATCATTTACGGGTACAAACAAAATCACTATTCAGAAATTAGGTCTTTTCCTAAATCTTTGCGATAATATTTTCCTTCAAAATCAATCTTTTCAGCATTATCATAAGCTTTCCCCAAAGCATCTTTCATAGTTTTTCCTGACGCCGTTACAGCAAGCACTCTGCCACCATTGGTTACAACCCTTCCATTTTCATCAACTTTAGTACCTGCATGAAAAAGAATGCAATCATCCGTTTCATCTAAACCGGTCATTACTTTTCCTTTTTCATAGCTTCCCGGATAACCACCCGAGACCAGAAAAACCGAAGCAAAGAAATCTTCATCAAATTCAACTGTTTTTTCATTCAGAGAACCGTTACCCACCGCTTCAAACAGTTCAACCAAATCTGATTTTATTCTTGGTATTACCGATTCCGACTCCGGGTCGCCCATTCGAACATTATACTCAATCACATAAGGTTCATCCTCAACTTTAATCAATCCGAAAAAGATAAATCCCTTATACCTTAAACCCTCTTTTTGAAGTCCGTCAATTGTCGGTTTGATAATTCGTTTTTCAATTTTTTGCATAAATAGTTCATCTGCAAAAGGAACGGGTGATATTGAACCCATTCCGCCTGTATTCGGGCCGGTGTCTCCTTCACCGATTCGTTTGTAGTCCTTTGCAGAAGGAAGAATCAAATACGACTTTCCATCCGTGAGCACGAAAACCGAAAGCTCGATACCGCTAAGGAACTCTTCGATAACCACTTTGCGTGAAGCATCACCAAATCTCTCATTTTCAATCATTTCTTTCAGTTCCGCCTTTGCTTTCTGAAGTGAATCAATAATCAAAACGCCCTTTCCGGCAGCCAGTCCGTCAGCCTTTAAAACGTACGGCGGCGTCAGGGATTCCAGAAATGAGTAAGCTTCCTCGATATTGCTTTTGTCAAATGTTTTAAATGCAGCAGTCGGTATTTTATACTTCATCATAAACTCTTTGGCAAAATCCTTACTGCCTTCGAGCATAGCGGCATCTTTTTCAGGGCCAATTACAGAAACCTTCCTTAACTTGTCATCGGCAAGGAAGAAATCGTGAATACCTTCAACAAGAGGTGCTTCCGGGCCAACAACTACTATGTCAATATTTTTCTCTAAGACAAACTTCTTTACCTCATTAAAGTTGCTTGTATCAATATCAACATTTTTTCCGAGTTCCTGAGTTCCTGCATTACCGGGTGCAGTAAATAAATTAGTCAATTTCGGGCTTTGTGCCATTTTCCAGGCAAGTGCATGTTCACGTCCGCCGGAGCCTATTAATAGTATATTCATATTAAATTATTTTCTTTTTGTTTATTGCTCTCCACCATTTGCATTTTGTGGGTCATTTGTTATCAAACATACGGACTTACTATGGGTGTTTGCTTTGGATGCTATTTATTAGAAATAATTAAATGACGATCAAAGGCATTTAATTAATCTATTCTCCTGATTTTTGCTCCCAAAGCCCTTAACCTGCCATCAATATTCTGATAACCTCTATCAATCTGTTCAATATTATCAATTATACTGGTTCCTTCAGCTGACAGTGCAGCGATCAGAAGTGCAACTCCAGCTCGTATATCGGGTGATGACATCCTAATCCCCTTTAAAGGATATTCGTGATTCAAACCAATTACAGTAGCCCGGTGAGGGTCGCATAAAATTATCCTTGCACCCATATCAATCAACTTATCAACAAAAAACAGGCGGCTCTCAAACATTTTCTGATGAATCAGCGCGCTACCTTTTGCCTGTATTGCCGTAACTAGTACTATGCTTATCAGGTCAGGAGTAAATCCCGGCCAGGGTGCATCTGCAATTGTCATAATTGAGCCATCCATAAACGTTTCGATCTCGTATGTTTCCTGGGCAGGGACAACAATATCATCCCCCTGATGAAATAATTGAATACCAAGACGCCTGAATACTTCCGGAATAATACCCAAAGCTCTGTAGTTTACATTTTTTATTATCAATTCTGACTTTGTCATTGCGGCCATCCCTATAAAACTGCCAACTTCAATCATATCAGGAAGCAGTGTATGTTCCGTTCCACCAAGACTATGAACACCTTCTATTGTTAGCAGATTAGAGCCTACTCCACTTATTTTCGCACCCATCCTGTTAAGCATATTGCAAAGCTGCGACAAGTATGGTTCACAAGCAGCATTAAAAATTGTTGTTTCCCCTTTAGCAAGTACAGCAGCCATTACAATATTTGCTGTACCAGTTACAGAGGCCTCATCAAGAAGCATATAAGCTCCCTTCAGGTTGGATGCTTCAATAGAATATAAATTCTCATTTTCAATATATGTAAATTCCGCTCCAAGGGCCTTCATTCCTATAAAGTGAGTATCAAGTCTTCTCCTACCAATCTTATCACCTCCGGGTTGTGGGATCACTCCTTTTTTAAACCTTGAAAGCAATGGCCCTAAAATCATTATGGAACCTCTCAGACTACTTCCCTGAGTTTTAAAATCTTCAGTTCGTAAATAATCAAGATTAACTTTATCCGCTTGAAATGTGAATGATCCTTCACCAATTTTCTCCACAATAACACCAAGGTCTTTTAATAAAGATATTAGCTTATTAACATCCCTGATGTTCGGAACATTGTGAAGTGTAATCTTCTCGGGAGTAAGTAAGACAGCACATAATATTTGTAATGCCTCATTTTTAGCTCCTTGGGGAATAATTTCACCCTGGAGTTTACTCCCTCCAATAATCTCAAATGATGCCATAATAATTGTTTATATTCAAGAAAAAAAGTACTATTTCCAATGAACGAAAGTAAATTATTTATACGGAATTTTTCGGATAAGAAATTAAAAAAATATGAACAAAATGTTAATATAAAATACAATTCTCAGAGAATACATAAATGTAATTGGTTAGGGAACAAAAAAAGCAGCAATAGTTTATCACTATTGCTGCTAAATTTTCAATAAAATATTTATTATTCCTATCGTCTTCCTTTTTTAGGCCAGTTACCCTTTTTATACCTGGATTGCTTAGGGTTATTGGCGGGTGGTTTCTTTTTCCTGTTTCGTGATAAAATTTCAGAAGTTGAATTCAGTTTCATTTCATCCTTTAACAGCAGTTTGCCTCCTGAAAGTATCTTCAGTTGCTCAGCTATCAGGTCGTCTGAAACCGAATCTCTATTCCATGCAAGATATGACTTTTTCATATGATTAGCAATGGTTTTTGTCAAGGCATCCTTCTCCTCTCCCTCCTCATACTCTATTGCTTTTTCAATCATTCCTACAATATTAACTCCATACATACGATAGCGAATAGTGCTGTCTTTATACTGGAGTGGATCAGGCTTCTTATTAAGAGATTCCATAGATGGCATAGGGTATGGGCTGTCAACATCAAGTTTAAAATCTGCCATTATATGCAGATGATCCCATAATTTATGTCTGAAATCTCCCGAATCGCGAATACCGGGATTCATGGTCCCCATTACAGCCACTATCATTTTTGTAAATTCCGAACGCTTCTCCTTATCTTCAATTTCAATAGCACGCCTAATCAGTTGCTGAATATTTCTACCGTACTCTTTAATTATTAATTTGTCTCTTGTTGTGTTATAATCCATAATTTTAATATTTCTATTTCTGACACCTTTACTTTTTATTATCCGAAAAACTCATCGCCTTTGAAATTATTGTTCAGGCTAACCGGGAAATATTTTCTATCGAAAGGTTTAATATAATAAATTAACAATTCTTCAAAAAAACAGTCATTTAATTCCGGCTGCAAAGATATAAACTTTATGGAAAAAATATTAAAAAAATTTCTTTTAATAATGATGTTTTTCTTTATGTTTGTCAAATTATCTAAATACATAAAAAATAATACTAATGAATAGTATAATAGGTATCCGCCACGAGGATAAATACGTAATGGAGAGGCGCGTAGCGATAATTCCCGAACACGCTAAATTACTGATCGAGCAACAAGGACTGGAAATATTAGTTGAATCTTCTCCAAAAAGGATATTTACTGATGCAGAATTTACCGCTGCAGGAGCAAAAATTGTTGATAATGTTAGGAAAGCACCTGTCATTTTCGGAGTTAAGGAGATGCCTATAGATTATTTTGAAGATGAAAAAACCTATATTTTCTTTTCGCATACTATCAAAGGACAGGAATACAATATGCCTTTGTTAAAAAAAATGGTTGAGAAAAAAATCAATCTTTTCGACTATGAAAGGGTTGCTGATGATGAAGGTAAAAGACTTATTTTCTTTGGTAAGTTTGCCGGACTGGCAGGAATGATTAACTCTTTGTGGTCATTGGGACAGCGATTAATGGAATATGGTATTGAAACGCCATTTCTAAAAATCCAACAAGCACACAATTACAATTCACTTGAGGAAGCTAAAAAGGTGATTTCAGATGTTGGAGAAGAGATTGCAGAGCACGGGCTTCCTGCTGAGCTAACACCACTTACTATCGGATTTACCGGATATGGGAATGTATCAAACGGTGCCCAGGAAATTGCAGCACTTCTTCCAATTAAAGAGGTTTCGCCGAAGGAATTACTGACACTAAACGAACATAATGACCTGCCAAATAATGTTCTTTATAAAGTTATTTTTAAAGAGTGGGACATGTCGGTTCCAAAGGAAGAGGATGGCAAATTTGAATTACAGGATTACTACAAACATCCTGAAAAATACAAGGGAATCTTTGAGCAGTACCTTCCTCACCTGACTATCTTGATGAATTGTATGTACTGGGACGAAAGATACCCCAGAATAGTCACAAAAGAGTGGGTTAAGGAAGCTTTTAGTAAAGAGACTCCAAAGCTTACAGTTATCGGTGATGTTACATGCGACCCTGACGGCTCAGTCGAAATTACACATAAGGGAACTGAAATTGAAGACCCTGTGTTTGTTTACAATCCTGATACAGAGAATACGACTATGGGATTCCAGGGAAAAGGAATTCTTGTTATGGCTGTAGATATTCTGCCCAGCGAGCTACCACGCGAATCGTCAATAGGTTTCAGTAATGCGCTTTTGAAATACATCAAGCCTATTGCAGAGGCTGATTATTCTCTCTCTTTTGAGGCGCTAAACATTCCTGGACCAATAAAAAATTCAATGATACTGCACCAGGGAAATTTCACTCCGGATTATGAATATATGAAGGAGTTTATAAAATAGATGTTTATTATAAATCAATCAAAAACATAGGGAATGAAAAACATTTTCATCATTGGGGCTGGATTGTCAACACCCTGCCT
>JAOZOC010000260.1 GCA_029933495.1 Bacteroidales bacterium | reverse complement strand
GGCCTTGTATTTGAGGTACATAATTGAAAATCCGACACCGAAAAGAAAAGAGAAGATAAAAATAAACTTATCAGCTGCAAATCCGATAACCAAATTATATATTGTGCTGTTTAAAGGATCTTCGAATGTTTTATAAAAACCACTAAAGTCAAAAAATGAGGAGTTGTAACCAAAAACATTCACAAGCAGAACCCCAAACAGGGCGAAGCCTCTTAATATGTCAATTTGGGTAATCCGCTTTTTTGGATCTGTCGGGCAAAATATGATTTTGGTGTTTTTTTCATCTTGTTTCATAAATCCGGTTTATATTGGAAAATATTGCTCACCTACTTTTTCCTTTTTAAATAATCCTCCAGCGTTGTTGCTTTGGGCATTTTCTTTTGCCTAAGGAGCGTATCCTGTTTTACACCAAAATCTCCATAATAGCGTTCGACGATAAGTTGTGTTTCGTTTAAATCCAGTATTCTGAAATTACGATAACTGTCGCTGTTAAAGGCAATGAAGGTCACCATCTCCCCGTTTTTACTAACCTCCAGCGGCGATTCTGCCGTACGGAAGTCCTCAAATCTTTTTGCCGTCGAATCGCTGAAAATCCAAATCTGTCTTGGATAAAAATCCTTTGATAATAATGATCCGGGAACTTTATTGAAGTCAATATCAACGGCATTTTTTTGTTCCCAGATTCCTGAAAGAAGATTTTTGTTAAATCTAATCTGATTATCAGTTTTAATAAACCTGCCTGTGTAAAGATTGTCCGATTCATCAAAGCAATCATAAACGCCGTTATCATATCCTGTAATCTGAACAAAGGGTGCCATCCCGGAGAAATAGACAAATAACTCTCCATCGTAAGATAATATATCCCATTTGCTAAAAACGGGAAAAAAGGGTTTCACTGTATTTACAACGGTAAATGTTTTGTCTGCATTAAATTCCAGCTCAACAGATTCGTTAAAATATGAGAACTCAAAGAGGTAGTTATTTTTCAGGAAAGACTCCGTCATCTCATCTTTCAGATTTCCGAGGTTATATTTTGCCAGTTTGCTGAAGACCATTTCAGTATTCGGATTATTACCGGTTTTTATACTTAAATGGCCATCATCCGAGATTACAAACTTCAGTTGTTTTTCGTTAACACTATCCTTATTGAAAATCAGAATACTTTCATCGGGATTTATTATTCCTGAGTTTGAGAAAGGTTTTTTATCAACAAAAATATCGTCGTAGTTTACCAGTGTAAAATTGTTGTCTTCAATATTAAGTAAAATTTTCGCAAGGCTAATGACTGTATCTCCGTCTTCATAGGTCACAACATAATTAGCTTTCCATAACCCGTCGGGTGAACCGGGTAAAAAAGTAAAACTTAAAAGTAAAACCCCAAAAGCCGGAATCAGGTATTTTAATGTTAAAAAGGAATATTTCATTTGTCTCAATTTAAAAAGATGTAATTTTACGCAAATTTAATAGCGATGGCAAAAGTAATAATTCAAAACCTTTATGAGGAGGAAATTAATAACAGATGCATAAAAAACTTCAACTAATGGAGGGAGTCGTTATAAAATCAACGGGTAGCTGGCTTGCTGTTATGACCGAAACAGGCAGTGTTTTTAATTGCAAACTCAGGGGAAAGTTCAGGTTGAAAGGCATCAAATCAACAAATCCGGTTGCAGTTGGCGACAGGGTTGAATTTGATATTCCAGAGGAAGAGGGTGTAGGGGTAATTCATAAAATCCTGCCCCGACACAACTACATTATCCGTAAGGCAACGAAGTTGTCCAAGGTTTCGCACATCATCGCATCAAATATTGATCAGGCTTTAGTAGTTGTTACAGTTGCATATCCAAGAACTTCTATGGGTTTTATCGATCGTTTTCTTGTTACAACAGAGGCTTATCACATTCCCGCTATCATTGTTTTTAACAAGATCGATATTTATGATGAAAAGATGACAAACAAGTATGAGAGCCTTGTTGATATTTATTCTGAAGCCGGATATAAGTGCATGGCGGTTTCTGCTTTGCGCGGTGATAATATAGATGAGTTAAAGGAGATTTTAAAAAGTAAAACAAGTCTTTTTTCCGGCCATTCCGGAGTGGGAAAGTCGGCACTGATAAATGCTATTGAGCCTGGCCTCCAGTTAAAAACCAGGGAGATATCCGCCTATCATAAAAAGGGAATGCATACAACTACTTTTGCAGAGATGTTTCCTCTTTCATTTGGTGGTTATATTATTGACACTCCTGGAATTAAGGAGTTTGCTCTTATCGATTTTGACAGGAAAGAGATTGCTCAGCGGTTCCCTGAAATGAGAAAATATATGCACAATTGCAGATTCAATAACTGTATCCACGTTAATGAGCCTGGCTGTGCAGTGAAAGAGGCAGTTGAAAATGGAGAGATAAGCCTGTCGCGTTATGAAAACTATCTGAGTATATTGAATGACGATTATTGGGAAGCAACTGAGAAGGATTACAGAACAACCTGACAGATGGAAAATCCTGTAAGGTTTGCGTGCAAGCACTATGTGATGGGTGAATCTTGCAGGTTTTGACAAGAAGGTTCAGAAACCTTTGAGGTGGACACGGGCATTGCGGGTTGAGCTCCTCGAAGGTTAAAACAGGTGAATTGGTATTTGTGTTTTAAATACCCCTCACCTTTTTGGATAGCCATTGGAACCTCCGTTGTGAGAGGAAAGACTAGCGCACCAGCTTCTTCCCTCTCCTTGAGGAGAGGGGTAGGGTGAGGTGAAATTTAATAAAATAACTCTTAAATTGACGGCTATGGATATAGGGGGAAACGCGTTAACAGGTGTAATAGTTGAAAGATCAAATAAACGAATAAACAGAGAATAAAATGGTAGCAAAACAAATTATTACAGACACGGTAACTCCGTTGAAACTGACTGACACAGGGTCTGATGCTTTGATGTTTATGGATGAGATGAAAGTCTCACATTTGCCTGTTGTTGACGGCAGTGAGTATGTTGGCCTGGTTTCTGAAACTGATATTTACAATATGAAAGACCCTGATGCTTCACTCGGAGATCAAAAACTTCCTCATCTGAATATCTATGTTAGTGAGTATCAACACTTTTTTAATGTTATTGGAGTGATGGCTGTCAATAGTCTGACATTAGTTCCTGTTGTTGATGATAAGGTTCATTATATCGGAAGTGTTATGATAAATAACCTTGTGAAATATTTTTCATTAACAGGTGCGATCAGCGCGATGGGTAGTATTATTGTGTTGGAACTCAATCAGAATGATTATGTCCTTTCGCAGATTTCGCAGATAGTTGAGTCGCACGACCAAAAAATTCTTAGTTTATATGTAACTTCTCAGAAAGATTCCACTAAAATAGAAGTAACAATGAAGGTTAACAGTATGGATATTCAACCGCTTATTCAGACTTTTAACCGGTATAATTACATAATTAAGGCGACATATTCCGAAAGTGAAGAGATGTATGAAGACCTTCGCGACAGATATGATGGCTTAATGAACTATTTGAACATCTGAGTATGAGGATATTTTGGGTATTTGCAGCAATTTTGTCAATTCTGATTTTATCAGAATCAGATACCTGTGTGGCTGGTACACTACCCGATTCCGTTCAAACACCCGAAAGTTTTATTATTAATAAGCTAATTTTTGTTGGGAATAAAGTAACAAAAGAGAGGATCATTCAGCGTGAGCTACAGTTCAAAGCAGGTGACACAATCCCGTCTTCTGAAATAGAGGAGACATTAAAGCAAAGTCGTGATAACCTGATGAATACCTCTCTGTTTAATTTCGTAAAGATTGACACAATTTTGGTGTCAGTAAATCTCCTTGATATAAATTTAACTTTTGTTGAAAGGTGGTATATCTGGCCTGCACCGATACTTGAATTGGCTGATAGGAACTTTAATGCATGGTGGCAAAAAAAGGATTTAAGCCGGTTAAATTACGGGATGTTCCTGACCTGGAATAATTTTCGGGGAAGAAGGGAAAGGCTTGTCTTGTTTCTGAGGTTCGGATACGACCAGAAGTATGAACTATCGTATAAAATTCCATATATCAATAAGAAGCAGACCTGGGGTATTGGGTTTGGTTCAGGATTTCAGCAAAATCATGAAATCTCATATAGGTCGCTTGATAATAAAGAACTTTACTATAAGGTTGAAAAGGGTTTCACGAAAAGATCAATTTTTGCTTACGGTGAAGCATATCACCGCAAAGGTATTCACAATACGCACCTTTTTAATCTTGGCTATTCAAGACTTCAGGTTGTAGATACGGTTGTCAGCGAGAGTTTGAATCCCGATTATTCGTTTGGTAGTGATACCCTCAATCAGTTTATGGTTTTTTACTATACCTTTAAAAGTGATTTTCGTGATTTCAGGCAGTATCCGTTACATGGTTACTATTTCGATGTAACGATGCAGAAACTTGGCTTCGGACTTTTTCAAAATCCATCAGTTGATGTTTTAACAATTCAGACAAATGTAAGAAAGTATTTTCAAATCAAAGGTAAGTTTTACTGGGCCTCAGGCCTTACTGTTAAGACTTCGCCTTTTTCGGAGTATCAACCATATTATTATCAGCGCGGATTGGGCTACGGAAGGGATTATGTGCGAGGATATCAGTATTATGTTATTGACGGGCAACATTTCGGCATTTTAAAGAATAACCTGAAATTTGAGCTTTTATCAATGAGGGAGATGAAATTTAATTTTATTCCCTGGGAGAAGTTCAGCAGACTCTATTATGCCTTATATATCAACGGATATGTTGATGTTGGATACTCAATTGATAATCAGACGTCAGCAATTAATCCTCTTGCAAATCATACACTCGTGGGATATGGTATCGGACTGGATTTTGTAACCTACTACGATACCGTCTGGCGGTTTGAATTCTCGGTAAATAAAATGGGTGAGACCGGATTCTTTATCTCCTTTATGCCTTCGATATAACCGGGTTTCCAAACCTTTCAGGTCGAAGCAGGCCTGTGCGCTAGAGCCCTGAAAGGTTGAGCTCAGGGGTAAAGGTGTTGTTTAAGGTTATAAGGCAGGTATGGGGTCAAGTATAGGGTTAGGTTGGCCTGCACGCAATCTCCAGATGACTGTTCTTTGCTCATGAAGGGAATATTGAATTGTTTCCCGGATGATTGCACCGGAGTCATCAGGAGATGTACCGGGCTGTTCCGGATTCTAACAATTGCTCGTACGATGGCCCAGACTTCACACGTTACGTCTGATACAATAATCCGAAAGATTTGAATAAATGTTGATTCGTTTCTTAAAAAAAGTTAATATTCATATAAATTTTCCGTTATT
>JAOZOC010000259.1 GCA_029933495.1 Bacteroidales bacterium | reverse complement strand
CAAATTCGTTATCCCGATTGCTATGGAATTGATATGGCCAAGCTAAATGATTTTATTGCTTTCAGAGCTACTATCGAACTTCTGTATGACACAAATCAAAAATCACTGATAAACGAAGTTTACAAAAAATGTAAGATGCAGGAATATAAGCCAAAAGAGGAGATCGTGAATTATGTAAAAGATATCTATAAGCCTTTTTCGCCTGAGGAAATTTCAAAAAAGATAGCAGAAATGCTTGTTTCAAGAGAGATTAAAGCTCATGTTGAGATTATTTACCAATCAATTGAGGACCTTCACGATGCAATCCCCAATCATACAGGTGACTGGTATTTTACAGGAAACTATCCCACACCAGGTGGTAATAAGGTGGTTAACAAATCATATATCAATTATATTGAAGGGAAAAACGAAAGGGCTTATTGATATTACTATTTTAACCTTTCAAATTCATAATTAATCTTTGAAGCTACATCCTGAAATTCCTCAGGCGATAGTTTAACCTTAGGATTGCTAAAATTAAGCTCATTACCAATACCTTTTAAAGGAATGAGGTGTATATGAACGTGCGGAACATCAAGCCCGTAAACAACCATTCCAAGCCGGATACAGTCAACACTTTTCTCAATAGAGGAAGCAACTTTTTTAGCAAAAGCAAACAAGTCGTTATATGTTCTACCATCCAAATCAAAAAGATATTCTACCTCGATTTTAGGGATTACCAAAGTATGTCCCTTTGAAAGTGGATTGATATCAAGAAAAGCATAAAACCTGTCATCTTCGGCAACTTTATAGGAAGGTATCTCTCCATTAACTATTTTTGTAAATATACTTGCCATAGCCTAAAAAAATTAGTCTTATCTTGTAATTTCAACTATTTCAAACGGAATAACTCCTGCAGGAACTTTTATATCAACAGTTTCACCAACCTTCTTACCCAATAGTCCTTTTGCAATTGGTGAAGTTACTGATATTTTTTGCTTCTTCAAATCTGCCTCCTGTTCGGGAACAATTGAGTAACACATCAAAGCATCATTTTTTAAATTTCTGATTTTAACTATGGAAAACAAAAGTACCTTAGAATTGTCAAGCTTTGATTCATCAAGTATTCGGGCATTATGAATTACCTCCTGTAATTTAGCAATTTTAAGCTCCAACATACCCTGAGCCTCCTTAGCTGCATGATACTCTGCATTTTCTGACAAATCGCCCTTATCCCTAGCTTCAGCAATTTGCTTTGATATTGAGGGACGCTCAACCTTAACGAGCTGCTCAAGCTCATCATTTAATTTTTGAATTCCTTCTTTTGTATAATAGCTTATCTTTCCCATTTTATTATGTGGTTAAAAAAATTATAAAAAGACCCTTAAAATAAGGGTCTCTTTATAAAAATATTTTTTTGTAATTAAGTTTTAACGAATTACAGGTCAATTCTAACAGCAAACATATTCGTAGAGCTGAACGAGCTGGTAGGAATATATGTATAATCTATTCCAATAAATTTTGTTTTCTCTTTATTCAATGGAATCTGGACTGTTAATCCAGCACTAAGGCCTTTATTTGCATTTGTTTTTTCAGGATCACTTATATCATCCCATATACCATCTTCGTATGCATAGCCAACTCGAAGCAAAACCAGCTCTTTAAAGGAGAATTCACCACCTACAGTAAACTGATCCTTCGTAAAAGCATTAGAAGTGAAATTACCAGCAGCTGTAAACCGTCCAATATCAAAAAGGAAATCATATGCGGCACCTATATTCAACTGAGTTGGTATTTCAAAAGCTGCACCTCTTTGAGTCATAGTAAACAGGTTATTTTTCCCTGGAATTGCAGTACTTAATGAATAACCATCGCCTGAAAATTTCATCCCAGGTCCAACATTTCGTAATGAAATTCCAAAATGAATATTTTCCAGTTCACCTGTTACATACTGAATTCCTAAATCAACTGCTACGCCCATAGCACTAGCATTCTTAATTGATTCAGATATTATTTTTACACTCATTCCTCCAAAAATACTATTTGAAAATGCTTTAGCATAACCAAGAGTAATAGTCATCAGTGTAGGAGAAAATGTTCCAAGACCTCCTTCAGGCTGGTCAACTGTAGTTATTTCTATATCTCCAAAGCTCATCGATTGAAATGCTAAAGTAAAAGCACTAGATTCACCTGCTTTAAAAGCAATACCGGCGGCCATTAACGTAATTCCAGAACCTTGCAGCCAGGAAGTATAAGTAAAATTGATGTCCGTTTGTTTTGTATGAGCCACACCTGCAATATTATTGAAAGTTCCTTCCAAACCACGAACATTACTAACATTAACACCTCCCCAGCCTGCACTTCGAGCCCAGGGATTAATTAAAAGTTCTCCTGCCCCAGCCTCTCCAGATCTATCTTTATTTCCTGCATTGGCATTAGAATATGGCATCAAAACAATAGCTGCCAAAAAGATTGCAATTAGGGATTTATAAAAGTTCTTCATGTTATTATATTTTATATTAATTCAAACATCCTTAATTCATTAGAATTGGTTGAAGTCTTCGACACGTAGTGAACCAAACCATTTAACTATTCTTTCATCACCTGTTACTTCATCCTTAACATGTATAATATATACTCCACCGGCAATAGGTATTCCAGCAGTATTTTTCAAATCCCAATCAATTGATGTAAGAGGATCATCTTTAGTAAATTGCCTGATTTTTGTCCCATTAACAGTAAAAATAGTTACTGTACATTTTTCAGGGAGGTTTGTGATTTTTACCCTATTATCAAGAGGTACACGCTCATAGTCCGAGTAAGCATAATACGGATTCGGTACAACATTGATCAAATCCAGATCACTAACAGCCTTGTCACGGGAATAGTTGGTAGCAGCAACGCTTTTAGTGGAAAATTCCCATACAGGGTAATGACTATTTACACCTTCCTGATCATAAACACTATCCAGTGGTACAGAATAGTACCTTGCATAAGGCTTCGCTATCCTAATGCTAAGTTTTGCATCATTTGATAGCCATTCTTTCCCTTCAACTGATAAAGGTATTCCGCAATACATTGTAGATCCAAAAAGATAACTCCTGTAAAGTGTTTGCAGATTGGTTGGAATTGTATCGAGGGTATTAACCAAAGTTTTTCCAGCATCATATGCAGGGAAATCTAGATGAAGTTGTCCTGCAACATCAAATGAAGTATGTCCCATAATGTAAACATAATGCTTTCCACCAAACAAAGCTTCACCACCAGGAACTGAAAGCACATTTGAAGTCGGATTAAAAAGCATATCACGTCCGTTTTCACCTGACAACCATGAATCTTCCCCAAACATAATATTCATTCTTTCTCCTGTCTCAAGATTTATGGCATAACCCGGGAACCAGCTCATCCCATAAGGATAAATATAGTTTGGATCGTTTGGATTCTCACTTATAACGGAATCGGCAGGCCACCCATCATAAGCATTTCCATCCTTATCAAGAGAAGCAGAAAATCGTAATGAATACTTATTAACGTTCCCTTCAGAAAGTGTTTCATCAGGACTCATTTCAAGTACAGGACATCTTGTCCATTTTGACTTATCAGAAGTAAATACAATATCAACGCTATTGAGATTCCTTAATTGCTTTGTAAAAGACTTTGAGTTTGCATTAATTGCAGGTGCTGAAGCCTCTTGATCAGAATGTGCTGTTAATCCGTATGGTGCCCATGTACCACCTACAATTTTTTCATAAACCTCATTAGGATCCCATGGATTACTTGGCATATCCCAGTCGTTTTGACCACCACCGGAATATGTTCCTGATCTAATCCAGTTTTGTGGGTCACCTGGAACATCAATATCAGAAACTCCACTAAGCCATTGCCTCGAACTATCAGCAAAAGTTAAACTAGAAGCAAGCAAACCATTATTATCCGACATTACACTATAAATCTTAGTAGCATCCTCTCCACTTCCCTTATTTCCAACGTAATATGGCCCGGGTTCAAATTGTGGTCCAAAAGTAACTGATATACCTAAATCAAGAAACAGTTGCTCATAGGTAATATTTGTGCTTGTATCAGCAGCATAAACCTCGTTATTATCATTATTAATCAGCCACCATTTAGGCGTATAAAGCAACCCTGCTGTATCTTGCCCCGGGAATATAATTGGATCTCCGGTAACATGCTTATAAGTATGCCAATAGAAGGATGTATCAAACTTTATTGTAAAATTTGCACTAACAACTTTTAAAGGATCAATAACCTGGATATTAACAGGCCCATGATTTTTTGTATAATGCGGTTTATAAGAAATAGGATAATTCTCAGAACCATAAGGATTTGTTATAGGGTCATAAGGTTGTTTTGAAAGAATTTCCTCAATAGTTTCGTCACTAAACTCAATGGACATACCACCATTACCCTGTCCTTCAATTCTGGTTATCTCAGGACCATCCCCAAAATTTGAATTCACTACCATGCCATTTATTGAAATGTGAGGAATGGCTGTGTACATTTGAATATTTTTACGACCTGAAAGGTATGGTTTTTTCTGTCCGTCAAGACCTGTCGGAATCGTCTGATCATAATCCTTAAAATTATTATATGCATAAGCTACTGCGCTATAATAATACTGTTTATGGTTTACAAGTGCTTTTAGAGTAAACGCATCATCCGTTATTGTGATAGCATGTGAAATACCATTATCACCACCAACAACTTCCACAACAGGGACGTTACCCTGAATCGCAGGATCATAATAATAGTTAACCAGTTGGGTTACACCATTTTTTACATCAAATTGTGCAATTAATCTTGCCTTACTAACATCATGCTTGCTTTCGGCCAATGAAACCGAAGCATCTTTCAACTGGTAAACCTCATAACCTTCAAAACGATAATAAGCATCATATTCCAGAGGAGTGCCAAGCAAAGAATCTGGTGTTTGTGCCTTGATTAGCGGATCAAGCTCTACATATCCCTCTTTATAGTTATTTGAAGTTTTGCTGTTTGAAATATAAAGAATTAATTCATTGTTAAGCTCTTCAAATGTAAGGTCAGGAGCACTTGGTCCATCAATAACTTTAAAACAATTATCAAAAAGAGCCTGACACTTATCATCAGCATCGCGCAAAGCCTTAACTGACGCCCAGGGACCACCTGCAATAGCACGTGCCCATGGAATACCAACCGTAATATAGTTAACTGCACCAGGCTTCAGCGTAAAAGGCCCGGCTGACTGCATAAACCTTCTATCGCTGGGATTATTTCCAACCTCCTCTTCACTCCAGTAAAGTCCGTTTTGGTTAAAGCCTCCGTTTGGTGGTATCCCACCTGTTCCCCAGTTACAAGGATC
>JAOZOC010000258.1 GCA_029933495.1 Bacteroidales bacterium | reverse complement strand
TTTATCCTGCCAGCAACACTCAGCAATACTCACATTTTTTGCTTGCCTTGTTTATTCTTGCCGGAGGTTTGTCAATTCTCGAAACATCGTCAAACTCCTATGTCATTTTTCTCGGACCTGAGGAAACGGCAACAAGGAGGCTCAACCTTGCACAATCTTTTAACCCAATAGGTTCCATAATTGGAGTCGTGTTGAGCAAGTTTTTCATCCTTTCGCATCTTAACCAGGCTTCTGTTTCGGAAAGGGCTGCAATGTCGGCTGATCAATTGAAAGTTATTCAGACAGAGGAGCTTAATGCTGTCATGGGGCCTTATGTCGGAGTTGCTTTTGTCCTATTGTTAATATGGATAATGATAGCCGTTTCAAAAATGCCGAAAACCAGTGATTCTTCGGGAATGCATTTTAGCTCAACAGTGAAAAGAATAATTAAAAACAAAAATTATGTTTCGGGTGTTATTGCTCAGTTTTTTTATGTTGGTGCTCAGATTGGAGTCTGGTCTTTTACTATAAGGTATGTAATGCAGGAACTTACTGTTAACGAGGAGACTGCATCAAGTTATTACATTGCCGCTCTTGTTGCATTTACTTTGTCAAGGTTTGTGTTTACGGGTTTGATGAAATATTTCAAACCAGGCACGCTTTTGTCAATAGCTGCAGGCTTTGCAATTATAAGTACATTGATTGTTATTTTCTATGGAGGTATAATAGCTGTAGTTGCACTTGTCTCCATATCTGCTTTTATGTCGCTGATGTTCCCAACTATCTTTGGTCTCGCAGTCAGTGGTCTTGGTGATGATACTAAGGTTGCAGGATCAGGTCTGATAATGGCAATACTTGGAGGAGCACTTCTGACTGCTGCTCAGGGACAGATATCGGATGCAACAGGAAATATTCACTATTCGTTTTTTATTCCGCTAATCTGTTTTGTAATCATTGCTTTTTATGGGTTTTACAGCAACAGGGTGAAAGTAGCGTAAATAACATTGGACGAAATGCAAGGTTGTTCTTCGTAAATATACTAAATTTTAGAATTTATTTTTAATGATTACTTTTTTCCTACTTTTGACACGATAAAAAGATCTTAATATTTGCTATTGGAGTAATGATAATTGGAATAGGAGGTGCCAGCACATCGGGGAAATCCTGGCTGGCAACAAAAATAAAATCAAGGAATCCCGGCAAAAAGGTTAAATTACTTTGCCAGGATGACTTTGTGCTTGCTTCATCACAATTACCTCATATCAGAGACCATATTGACTGGGAAATCCCGGAGTCAATTAATTTCGACAGATATCTGGAAGCAGTGATGCGCTGTTACATAGGTTATGATATTGTGATTGCAGAAGGTTTGATGGTGTTTCACGACAGGAGACTGGTAAGGTTGTTTGATAAGAAGATATTTATTGAAATATCAAAGAGTACCTTTATGAAAAGAAAGGTTGATGACCTTCGCTGGGGGCAGGAACCCGACTGGTATATTGAACATATATGGGAAAGCTATCTTAAATACGGCAGAATACAAATGGATGATCCTTCCTATCTGATTGTTAAGGGCGATGGAATTATTGATCTGGAAAGGGTTTATGAGTTCGTTGGATAATATGCCGAAGGGCAAAAATCGTGACAAAACTAATTAGTAGAATATTAACAAAATGCAAAATTTTAAACTTATGAAAAGTACCAAATCCATTCTTTTATTTCTTTCGGCACTGCTACTCATTTCCTGTATGAGTGAGCCAGACGGAAAGATTACGGTTGTTAAATTTGATAGTGTTGAACCGTATCTTAATAATGATAATGACACAATTTATGTTATAAACTTCTGGGTAACCTCGAATAAGGTTTCTGTAGATCAGTTACCAGATTTTGAAAAATTACGAAAAGAATATGATGATGAAAGTATCAAGGTCCTGCTTATTAGTCTTGATCCTGTCAAAGACAAGGATTCCAAAGTCATACCTGTTTTAAAGAAAATGGGAGTGAAGTCGGACGTGATGGTATTAAACGATCCGGATACTAAAAGCTGGAGGAAAAAAATCAGCCCGTTGTGGAACGGAGAACTTCCAGCAACCATTATTTATAGTGGAAGCTCAACGGAATTCTATCAGGAAGCTTTGGATTATAACAAGTTGAAAAATATTATTGATGAAAGATTAAAATAATTTGTACTACCACGAATTTATTAAAAGTTTTGAGTTGATAAATTTGCAAAAAAAAAGAAATATTAAATATTGATTCTTACCTCTTATTGTCTTGTATCATACAGTATGAGTAATCTTGCATTTTTTTTACCGTTAACTGATTAAATACTACCGAAAACTGATTTTTAACTCCAAAATTGAATTATCTTTGTATATTTATGAGCGATATTGTTATTAGAAATTGGCTTATGAAAAAAGCAATATTTTTACTTTTTATTTTTTCCCTTTATTTTACTCAGGCGTATTCACAAAAAGAGGGCCTTAACTGGTATTTTGGTTATGGCGCCGGACTTAAATTTCACAATGGCTATCCCGAGCCTCTTAATGATGGAAGTCTTATAACAGTAGAAGGTTGCTCGACTATTTCTGATTACAATGGCAACCTTATGTTTTATACTGATGGTATTACAGTGTACAATCGCAATCATTCAATTATGTATAACGGTACAGGACTTTTGGGTGACCCTTCTGCAACACAGTCTGGTGTTATTGTGCCTGTGCCTGATCATCCTGCAATATACTATATTTTTACGGTTACTAACCTGGATATCGGCTGTCCCAATAATGGATTTTGCTATTCAAAAGTTGATATGAATCTGGATGGCGGGCTCGGTGGAGTTGTCAACGGTGAAAAAAATGTGGAACTTATTGCAAAATCAACCGAAAGAGTTACATCGGTTATTCATCATAATAAAAACGGTATTTGGGTAATAGCCCACGAATGGGAGAGTAGGGATTTTTATGCATATTTGATAACTTCTGATGGTTTGGATATTAATAATCCGGTACTTTCAGACGTGGGTATTTTTCAAAGTGGTGAATTTGCAAAAGGAAAGGGCTATATGAAAGTTTCTCCTGATGGCTCAAAGCTAGCCATTTCAATCATGGGTATGGATAAAATCCAGTTATTCGATTTTAATGATGAAACAGGAGAGGTGTCGGAACTTCTGGTTGATTTATTTGTTGAAGACTCACCTTATGGTGTTGAGTTTTCAAAAAAGGCGCGCTTTCTTTATGCAACAGAAAGATATGGTAACAAAGTTTATCAATGGGATGTACAGGCAGGTTCTCCTCAGGCAATAATTGATTCCAGGACTGTAATAGGCACCCTTGCATCAAAAAAGGGGGGGGCAATGCAGATGGCTTCTGATAGTAAAATATACCTTGCACGTCAGTCGAAATATTATCTGAGTGTTATCAATGAGCCCTCTTTTGCAGGAACTACCTGCGATTTTCAGGAAATTGGTGTTGACCTGAACGGAAGTCAAAGTCAGGAAGGACTGCCGAGTTTTATACAGAGCTACTTCAATAATCTTTTTATCATTACTCAGAATTATTGTCTTTATGATACAATCTTTTTAAGTCTTAACGATACAACCGATATTGATTCTGTTTACTGGTCTTTCGGCGACCCTGCCAGTGGAGTTAACAATCACTCAACAGAGCTTTTTACTTTTCATAGGTATGAACAACCAGGCGATTATAATATAAATGTGATAAGCTATCATTTAACAACTACAACGGAAGCTAACCAGTCAATTAGAATTTATAATCTTGCAAAGGTTGATGTAGGAAGTGATACAGCAATATGTATTGGAGATACAATAACTCTTTATGCCAACCATGATACAGGCTATATCTATAAATGGCTGGATGACGAAAGTTTGAATAAGCGCACATTAAAGATTAGTGAAGAAGGATATTATTGGGTCGAAGGTAAAAATCTGTGTAATACTGATATAGATTCCGTTTATTTGTATGTCAGAGAATTGCCGGAAGTTGATCTTGGGAGGGATACGACAATAAAGTACAACTCAATAGTAATGCTTGATGCAGGTTATTCGAATGATTATTATCTGTGGCAGGATGGGAGCAGTAATCAGTATTATGATGTTGATTATCCCGGTACATATTGGGTCGAGGTTACCGATGACATCGGGTGTAAATCGTCAGATACTGTTAGTATTACAGCTATTCCGTTTCGTGTTTATATGCCTACAGCATTTTCTCCTGATAATAATGGAGTTAATGATATTTTTATCCCTCGGTCAACCTATGATGTGGAAATTGATTTTGAGCTGACGATCTTTGACAGGTGGGGAGAAATAGTTTTTAAAACAACAGATATAAAGCAGGGGTGGGATGGAACCTATAATGGAATGAAATGTCCTAATGAGGTATATATCTGGCATTTAAATGCAGCAACCTATGAACAAAATGAGTTTTTCGGAGGTGCTACACAAATGATAGGAAATGTTACGCTTATCAGGTAATCCTCTAAAGCAAAATATTTTAACAAAGAGAAGGTCTCAATACATCTTACAGGCATTGTTCGGCAAAGCACTTAACTGCATTTAGGGTCTCCTCCTTTGCCTCAATATAGCCCATATGCCCGACACCTCCTAAAAGAGTAATATAGCAACGGTTGGGTATAGCTGCTTGTTTCATCGCAATGGTGGTTGGAATTCTTGAATCCTCCTTACCGATTATATACATTACGGGAATGCCAACAGATTTTAGGAGTGTAATTTTTTCCGTTCTCTCTTTCATACCTTTCAAGGCAGCAATAATAGCTTGCTTTGATGTACTTGCAGCTTGTTTCTTCAGGTTTTCTATCTCTTCGGAAAATGTTGCAATACTATCTGGTGCGAAAAGACCTGGAATGAAATTGTTAATAAAGTCCGCTCTGTCCTTTTCAACAATCTTAATGGTTCTGTCGCGGTTTATCTTAATCTCCTCGCTGTCAGCATGTGCAGCAGAATGGAAGAGGACAATCCCTTTCAAATAATCAGGATATTGATCTGCAAATGCCAGAGTTGTATATCCACCCATTGAGTGGCCAACCATAACGCATTTTTTTATACCCTCTTCATCAAGTACAGATTTTACAGAGTCTGCCATAAGCTCCATCGTGTAAACAGAGTCAATATTTTCACTATTTCCGTGTCCGGGAAGGTCAATACGGATTACTCTGTATTCCTTTGAAAGATTTTTTGAAAAGTAGTCCCATATTTCCAATGATTCAAGAAACCCGTGTAAAAGAACAATTGTGTCACCGGTTCCTTCGATTTCATAGTTTATTTTCTTATCTTGAAATAGCGTTTCCATTTTATTATTTATTTGATATGCAAAAATAGAACTTTTAAAT
>JAOZOC010000257.1 GCA_029933495.1 Bacteroidales bacterium | reverse complement strand
TAAGGGTCGTTGAAGACTACGACGTTGATAGGCTGCAGGTGTAAAGTCAGTAATGGCAAAGCCGAGCAGTACTAATTACCCGTAAACTTTCTTCTATTCATTTAATTGTTATTTACTTATTCTGTATTTTCTTTCTAATTATGTCTTTAAAATATTTAAGATTTTCTGGTGACTATTGCGTTGGTGTCCACCTCTTCCCATTCCGAACAGAGAAGTTAAGCCCTCCTGCGCCGATGATACTGCCCAAAAGGTGGGAAAGTAGGTCGTTGCCAGTTCTTTATAAATCCCAATCTTTAATTAGGTTGGGATTTTTTTTGCTCTCTCCACAATTATTTATCCTATCTGATGTTTTTATTACTTTCTGCTCTTGTTTTCTTGCTACTTTTGTAATCTAATTGGGAACTTAATGATTAAAAGCATCAAATATCCTTTACTTCTGCTATTATTCCTGATTACAGGTTCTGGGTTGTATTCCCAGGATTCAATAATTGCAGCACTTGATTCTTCCAAAGTATATTTTTTTAAAAATGACCTTGAGTTGAAGGGTGTGGATATGTTTCAGGAAATTGATACACTGATCACTAATGTTGAAAAATTTGATCCGCTTATGAAACCTGGGAATTATTATGCTACACTTGGAAACCTAGGGCTGGCACATAATAATATGGTCTTCGACCCATTTCTTAGAAGCGGCTTCGACTACGGAATTCATACATATGATCGCTATCTGTTACACAACGATAGTGTCTCCTATTATTGGTTCGGGAAACCTTACACAAATCTATTCTACGTTATGGGCCCAAAAAAGGAACAAAACCTGATGATTGACCATTCACAAAATATTGGAAGTCTGATTAAAATCGGTTTAAACTTCCGTTATACACAATCACCTGGTATGTACCTCAGACAAAAGGCAGATGATAAAAATCTAGCACTCAAGGCAAGATTTCACACGAAAGACTACAGATATATGGTTATGGCCAATTATCTCCACAACATATTAAAAATGGAGGAGAATGGCGGAATAAAATATGACTCGGTTTTTGAAGAGAATGTAAAACCGCAAAGAAACGGAATTGAAGTAAATTTGCAGGAAGCCAATAATCTAGTAAAAGAAGACAGTTATTATATTAAACAGCTTTTTGCACTTTCGCAAAAGGAGTCTATGAATCCAGCTGACACATTGAAATCCAAAGGATTAAAAATCTCGCCGGGTATTATCTCATTATCAACACTTATATCAAAGTTTCAATATAAGTTTGAAGATACACAACAGGACAATTCCTTTTATGATCAAACTTATGACACACTGAACAATACTTTTGACTCAACTCGCATTTTTAAAATTGAAAATACTCTGTCCTGGTCAAATGCCAGTTTTAAACACAAACAGAAAATTCTGTTTGACATCAGTGTTAAACAACAATATATTGAACATTCTGATGATACTGTTTTTAAAAACTATTATAACCTTCTGATTCCTTCCGGATATGTTTCAATCCGCTTTATCAAAAATATGAATCTTGATTTTTATGGTGATTTTGTTACTGGCAGCGATTATGTGGGAGATTATAATCTGAAAGGAAGTCTAAAATATAAAACAAAGTATGGGACTTTATCACTTGAACTAAGCTCTTCACAGCATGAGGCCGGCCGATACTTCTTTCGCTTTTACTCAAACCATTACAGATGGGAAAATAATTTTGCAAAGCAAAAGTTTAATATCCAAAAATTTGACTATTCCTATAAAAATTTGCAGGCTGGTGTACAATTTACGAACACCAGCAATCTTGTTTACCTTGATACGCTTTCTATTCCAGCACAATCAAACAGCGTGAGTGTATTAAAAATCTATGCCAGGAAGAAATTCACTATCAAAAAATGGTCCTTCGATCTGAAAATAATTTATCAAAATCCCAGCAACGATATCGTGCGTATTCCTGATTTTATTGGTGACGGGGCAATTTACTTCACTTCAAACCTCTTTAAAAACGCTGCAGTGCTTCAAACCGGGCTTGACCTTTTTTACAATAGTAATTACTACAGCAATAGTTATATGCCTGCCTCAAGATTTTTTTATCTGCAAAACGAAAAAGAAACCGGCAACTATGTTTATGCAAATATTTTTCTTAACTTACAAATTAAAAGGTCGAGGCTATTTGTTTCATATTCTAATCTGGGATTCTATTTAAAAAACTTCAGGTATTACACAACCCCCTCCTACCCTATGCAAGACCCGGCATTTAGATTTGGGATTTCCTGGATGTTCTATGATTGATTAATGTGCTTAGGATAGATTGAACGCTGATTCTTATGATCTTTATGATTTAGGCTGATTAAGCTATACTTTAATTTGCAGCTTTGAGGAAAGTTATTCATTACTATTTAATAACTATCCTGTTTACAATATAAGAAAACAGTTCATCACTTATCGCAAGCCAACCTCCCGGTGATTTCCACCAGTTTCTTTTATTATATCTTGCTGATTCCAGATTTATGACACCGATATTGTAATCGTCTCCAAAATCTTTTTCGTATGTTACCAGACTTCTGCGGGAATGAATTCCGCCAGAAACGATATTAAAATTTCTTAACCTTGTCGTTGCAATCCATTTTCTGAAAGAGTCTGCTGCTGCAAGAGTCTGATTCTCTCTGGCAAATCTAAAAGATACTGTCCGGTAACTTTTTGCTTTAACATTCAGTGCTTTAAGATAGTTAAGTGTTGCTTTTCCTTTTGAGGTAAAGCCGGTCGTAAACCTGGTTTCCGTAGTGGTTACCAGGCTTGTATTTTTGTTGGCAAATATTTGTCTACCATTAACTTTTATTGAGAGAATAAATAGGTTTCTGTCTTCTTTTCGCAGTCTGCAATCGTTATCAAATCTTACTCCGACAGTTTTTAAACCGGTATTTCCAGTTTTTACATTATAAATATAATCAGTTGTCTCTCCGGCAGTAAAACTATCGTCATAAAATTCACCGTTTACAATCAGGTTAAAATGGGCAAATCTTCCATTCGCCTTTGTTCCTCTAGCCCTGACAACTATTTGCGAGGTATCACCTGCTTCCTTAAAGGTAAGGAGTTCCGGATTGAAAATAAGTGTTGAATTTGCGTAAAGCCACATTCCCTTTCCGGGCTTTTCTTTGCTTACCTGTTTCTGAAAATAATCAAGCAGTCTACAAGTAGTATTCTTAGGCTGCTGAAACTCATTACCGACAACAATCAGTTCATTTATATTCTGACATTTCTCTTTTATCTGTTCAAGTTCACAAGCCTGAAGCCAGCCCTCAACGACAATATTATCCGAGTTTACCGGGGCATTATAATCAAGGAACGATGAAGCCAGAAACAGGGTTGTAGTTAAGGCGATCAACAAAACTAAAAGGATTAATATTGCATACCTGGCTTTCTTCATATTTGTTATAAAATTATCTCTAAAAATACCTGCAAGGTTCGCCTTCCCACAGGCCATTCAAAACCTTACAGGAGTTTGTATTCCAATATCCCAATTTGCAGATTCAACAAATTAACCATTTCACGTCCAGTCTTTCAGGACTCAGGCGTACAAGCCTGTCTCTACCTGAAAGATTTTGCAGGATCAGTCAAATTCACTCCTGAATTCTTCAAATGCCTTTTCCATAAAATCATCGGCCTTTTTATGGAATCTGTCAAAAGCAGCTACCATCTTTTCTCCTTCGGGTGATAGTTTTGTTCCACCGCGCTCCTTCCCTCCTCTACTCTTTTCAAGCAAAGGAAAGCCGAGCTGATTTTCGATCTCTTTCAGGTCACCCCAGGTACGGCGGTAAGTTATTCCAAGTGCATCGGTAGCGGCCATCAGAGAACCGTGCTCTTTAATAGCTTTCAGTATCTGCCATTTACCGTCACCCATTATACCATCACCCTCTTTAGTAGAAAGCCAAATCTTGTAATTGAATTTAATATTTTTGAGATTGTTTTTGTCTGACATTTGAATTGAGTTTTGGCAAAGATAGTTATTCTCTCAATTTTGATTAGTTAATAAAAGAGGAACCCGAAAAATCAGATTCCTCCATTATCATATTTTAAAAATAGTTATTTATCCAGCAAACATCGGAAATTCTGACATCATCGAATTAACCTGCTCTTTTACCTTGATAATCAACTCCTCATTATCAATATCTGATATTATCTGGTCAATAAAATCAACAATAACAGGCATATGATCTTCCTTCATACCACGGGTCGTAATAGCAGGAGTTCCAATCCTAAGCCCGGAAGCCTGGAAAGGTGAACGATTATCAAATGGAACCATATTTTTATTAACTGTAATATCAGCCAGCACAAGTGTGTTTTCAACTTTTCTTCCTGTAATTTCCGGGAATTTTGTTCTCAGGTCAATCAGCATTAAATGATTATCGGTTCCATCTGAAATAACATGGTACCCTTTATCAATAAAAGCATTTGCCATTATATTTGCATTTTTCTTAACCTGCTTCATATAGTCCTTATACTCTTTTGTAAGAGCTTCGCCAAAAGCAACAGCCTTTGCAGCAATTACATGCTCCAACGGGCCACCTTGTATTCCAGGAAAGACTCCGGAATCAAACAATGATGACATCTTACGAACTACGCCCTTCATTGTTGTTTTACCAAACGGATTCTCAAAATCCTCACCCATCATAATAATACCACCACGCGGGCCTCTGAGGGTTTTATGCGTTGTAGATGTAACTACGTGACAATACTTTAGCGGATCATTTAAAAGTCCTACAGCTATCAGTCCGGCAGGATGAGCAATATCAGCCATCAGGAAAGCACCAATCTTATCGGCTATCTCTCTCATTCGTTTATAATCCCAGTCACGGGAATATGCAGAAGCTCCGGCAAGTAAAAGTTTTGGCTTTTCAAGCAGTGCAATTTCCTCCATTTTATCATAATCAACCATTCCTGTCTCTTCGTCAACCTCATAAGCAATAGGGTTATACAACATTCCGGAAGAGTTGACCTTTGAACCATGTGAAAGGTGGCCACCATGCGAAAGATCAAGCCCCATAAACTTATCACCTGGTTTTAAAAGAGTAAGAAATACTGCCATATTTGCCTGTGCACCTGAATGAGGCTGAACATTAACCCATATAGCACCGAAAAGCTTTTTAAGCCTGTCAATAGCAAGTTGTTCGGTTTCGTCCACAAACTGGCAACCACCATAATATCTTTTCCCGGGGTAACCCTCTGCATATTTGTTTGTCATAACCGACCCCATTGCCTCCATTACCTCATCACTAACAAAATTCTCAGAAGCAATTAACTCAATACCGCTCATCTGGCGTTGCCTCTCCTTTTCAATTATCTCGAATACTTGTGAATCTCTTTTCAT
>JAOZOC010000794.1 GCA_029933495.1 Bacteroidales bacterium | reverse complement strand
AGGGCTCTTACGGATTTCAGGAAAAGCTGGTGCGCCGGCCTAATCCGGAAGCAGAGATCATCAATATAAAATCAAAGTGCAAATTAATAATTGTATTATCTTTGCAGTACAATGACCTGACGGGCTCATTTCACTTCTGTCTGTTGCAGGTCAAACATCTAATGCTTAACACAAAATAGCTATGCCGCGTAAGAAGAAATCAGCAAAGAAAATATTTGTCCTCGACACCTCTGTTATACTTTATAATCACAATGCTATTAACAGTTTTGATGACAATGATGTGGTAATACCTATAACCGTTCTTGAGGAGCTTGATAATTTTAAGAAGGGAAATGAAACAAAGAATTTTGAGGCAAGAGAGTTTATCCGTATTATGGATAAGCTATCCGAAAAAAACACTCTTCAAAACTGGATTAAGCTTGATTTTCCGAAGGCAGGAATGATAAAAGTGTGCATGAATGAGAATCCTGCCACATTAGATGCTGTAAAAATATTTGGCGACAGTAAACCTGACCATCGTATCCTGAATGCGGCATTGATAGTTAGAGAGGAGCATCCGGAAGCAAAGGTGGTGTTGGTGTCGAAAGATGTTAACCTGAGAATAAAGGCCAAGTCACTGAATCTTCCTGCCGAAGATTTTGAAACAGGTAAGATTAAAGATGTTGATTCATTGTATTCCGGAAAGACACTTCTTGAAAATGTTAACCCCGATACGATAAACACTTTATACAAGGTAGGTTTGTGTGACGCTTCCGACCTGGGGATCAAGGATCCAATACCAAATCATTATTTTATTCTCCGTAACGCAAGCTCATCAGTTCTGGCCTTTTATAATCCTGAACTAGAAAAGATTGAAAGGGTTGAGAAACGGCCTGCTTTCAGGATACTTCCGCGTAATGCCGAACAGGTTTTTGCTATGCATGCCATAACAAATAGAAATGTAAAACTTGTTACTCTCCAGGGAGTCGCAGGAACAGGAAAAACCCTGCTTGCTTTGGCCGGCGCCCTTGAACAGAAAAGACATTTTAAGCAGATATATC
Organism: Bacteroidales bacterium; assembly: GCA_029933495.1. Taxonomy (GTDB): domain Bacteria; phylum Bacteroidota; class Bacteroidia; order Bacteroidales; family JAADJA01; genus JAADJA01. The sequence goes on along the minus strand of JAOZOC010000794.1, from coordinate 325 downwards.
TTGCACGACCTATTGTCCCATTGAGCAATAAGGATATTGGTTACCTGCCGGGTGACATAAAGTCAAAGCTGAATCCATATATGGAACCACTTTGGGATAATCTGAAATTTATTCAAAACCAGTATAGTGAAAATGATAAGGAATATAAGAAGATTTCTGATAGTCTGGAGAGCGAAAAACTGGTTATAACACCTCTTGCATACATCCGCGGCAGAAGCATATCTAACATTTGTTTTATTGTTGACGAAGCACAGAACCTTACGCCACATGAAGTCAAAACCATTATTACCAGGGCAGGAGAAAACACCAAGATAATCTTAACCGG
>JAOZOC010000256.1 GCA_029933495.1 Bacteroidales bacterium | reverse complement strand
TTGAAGATACTACTGTTGAGATTGGTGATAACACAATTATCCGTGAGTTTGTTACGATTAACAGGGGAACGAAAGCCAGTTGGAAGACAGTTATAGGCAAGAATTGCCTGTTGATGGCATACGTTCACATTGCGCACGACTGCATTTTAGCAGACCATGTTATTCTTGCCAATGCAGTTAACCTTGCAGGCCATATCGAGATCGGAGAATCCGCAATTGTCGGAGGATTATCTGCTGTACATCAATTTGTTAAAATCGGGGCACATGTTATTATCTCAGGTGGATCACTCGTCAGAAAAGATGTCCCTCCCTACACAAAAGCTGCACGCGAGCCGTTGTCATATGCCGGCATAAACTCAATAGGATTAAGAAGACGCGGTTACTCAAACGAAAGAATAAACGAAATTCAGGATATTTACCGAGTGCTTTATGTTAAAGGACACAATGTAACACAGGCAGTCAGATACATAGAAGCTAGCTGGCCATCGAGTAAGGAAAGAGACGACATTCTTGAGTTTATTGCGCGTTCAACACGCGGTGTGATGAAAGGATATTCGAAAGTACAGGGAAATGGCTAGACCAGCTCATAAATGAATAAAAAGATAAATATCGAATAAAAAATTAAATAATTATGGCATCGACTTCAGATTTCAAAAACGGATTAACAATTGTAATGAATAATGACCTGATGACTATTGTTGAGTTTCAACATGTTAAGCCGGGCAAAGGACCTGCTTTTGTAAGGACAAAACTAAAAAACTTAAAGTCAGGAAAGGTTATCCCTCACACCTTTACAGCAGGTGTAAAAATTGAAACAGCTCGTGTTGAACGTCGCCCATTTCAGTTTTCTTATAAAGATGACTTTGGTTACCATTTCCTTAATACAGATACATGGGAAGATTCAACAATTCCGGAAGATATTATTGCAGCACCTCAGTTTCTGAAGGATGGACAGGAGGTTGAAATTCTTTTCCATGCTGATACAGAAACTCCATTGACCTGCGACTTGCCAGCCTATGTTGTTCTGGAAATAACCTACACTGAGCCCGGTGAGAAGGGAAATACCGCAACTAACGCATTTAAGGATGCGACTGTCGAGACAGGAGCCGTTGTGAAGGTTCCGCTATTTGTTAATGAGGGTGAAAAAATAAAAGTTGACACCCGTACAGGAACATATTCAGAAAGGGTAAAATAAAAAGATGAAATTTACTACACCGGTTACACTTTCCGAAATTGCCAAACTGATAAATGCTAAATTCGATGGTGATTCTGACTTTCCTGTCAGCGGAATAAATGAAATCCATATGGTTGAGCCTGGTGATTTGACTTTTGTAGATCACCCCAAATATTACGACAAGGCTCTTAATTCAAAAGCAACAACAATTCTGATAAATAAGGAGGTGGAACGTCCCGAAGGAAAAGCGTTACTCTTTTCTGATGATCCTTTCTCTGATTATATGAAGCTGGTTAAGAAATTCAGGCCATTTGAACCGGCAACAAAATTGGTTAGCGATACAGCGGAAATCGGTGAAGGAACTGTAATACAACCGGGTGCGTTTGTTGGCAATAATGTTAAAATTGGCAATAACTGCCTGATTCATTCAAATGTAAGTATTTACGATCATTCTATTATTGGAGATAATGTGATCATCCATTCAGGAACGGTGATTGGGGCAGATGCTTTCTATTTTCAAAAGCGTGATAAAAAAACATTGAAGTTTGAATCCTGCGGAAGGGTCATAATCAAAGATAATGTTGAGATTGGTGCTCTCTGCACAATAGACAAAGGAGTTTCTGGCGACACTGTTATAGATGAATATACAAAGCTTGACAACCACATTCAGATAGGTCATGACACATATATTGGCAAGCGCTGCCTGTTTGCTTCCGCTGTTCTGATTGCAGGGGTCAGCCATATTGAAGATGATGTTATTTTATGGGGACAGGTTGTAATAAACAAGGAAGTGACCATTGGGAAAGGTGCTATTGTTCTTGCAATATCAGCGGTAGATAAAAATCTGGAAGGCGGTATAACATATTTTGGCGCACCTGCCGAACCTGCCGGAAAAAAATGGAGGGAAATGGTGATGATCAAGAAATTGCCGGAGATGTACAGAAAGCTACAGCAAATGCCGGAGGGGAAGTAGAACCCATTCAAAAAATTTCTGGACAGGGGATCTGTTTGACCAGCCTTCATAATCAAAATCAACACAACTTAAGAGTGTTGTCCTGATATGCCTGCTTACCTGACTTACAACACTTTTATCTCTAAAAGCAAGAACTATCTCATGTTGATATCTGAAACTCCGGTAATCAAAATTGGCAGAACCGACAGAACACTCCTTTTCATCAATCATAATTAATTTAGCATGCAAATTATTTGATATAAAATATAGGATATTAACCCCACCCTTGCTTAGTAATCCTAAATATCTATTGCGTAATACATCAATCAACCTGACATCAGAATGTTTTGGTATGATTATCGTCACCGAAACTCCACGATTGACGGCATCCATCAAAGCTTTTCTCAAGATATATCCCGGTAAAAAATATGGAGTCTCAATAACAATCTCCTTTTCTGCTGATTTAATCAATTGAAGATATTTTTTTCTGACTCTCTGTTTCGTTAATGACGGAAAATCCCTTATAACCTCGCATTCATCACTGGTTATTTTACGAATATTAATAAGTTTCTCAAAAACATATTTGTTGTAAATTTCATATTGTTCAAGAAATGCTTTTTTGAATTTTGCTGCGATACCGGATTTCATTCTCAGAACAGATTCGCGCCAGTTTAAAGAATAAGCAGTAAGATTAGCAGATCCGACATATGTAATCTCATCATCAATTATTAAAAGTTTCCTGTGATTACGACGGTGGTTCTTTGTGAAGAAATCCCAGAAAAATCTTATCTTCTGAAAAAACCTGAATTCTCCTCCATTTTCGACCAGCTCACTAAAAAAATGCGACGGTAACGATGTCCCCCATGAATCGAGTAACAGTTTTATCTCAACCCCTTCCCTGCTCTTTTTCGTAAGAGCATCTCTGAATTTTATACCTATTAAATCATTATTAAACCTGAATGTTTCGAGGTAGATATACTTCTTTGCTTTCCGGATATCTGCCAGCATTGCATTAAAAAACTGCAGCGGATCATCAAACAGTTTATATTCTTTATTTACAATTGTTGACATATACGATAGAATAGGTGTTTTTCGGTTTACGAAAATAGTAAAAAAATAATTAGTGATGTAATTATTGTTTTCACAACCAAAAACACCTTTTCCCAAAAGCAAGCAGATTTTCCCAAATTGAAAAATCCACAAAATTCAACAAAGTGCTATAATCACTGTTTACCAATCAGTTAAATACATATACAAATATGGTGCATTTTTTGATGTATATCGTTTCATTAAGATGGATTGAACAACTAAAACCAAAAATGACCGGATGAGAGAACATACATTACACTATAACAGCTAAAAGATAATAATTCCTTCTCTTCTATTCAAATTTGGGTTAGCATGCAATTCATTTACATATGCTATCTCTTTCTTGGATAGTTTTAATTATTTTGGCAATTCCCCACTCACATCTGTCTGTGGGGAATATTTTTAATAAAAATGTTCTTTTTTTTTGGTAAGTTAAAAAACATTTATAATTTTGCTCAAACCTTAATAAGCCTAATACAACCAAAGATGAACAAAGAAAATGAGATATATTTAAGGGAAACTGAGTTAGAAATAAAAGAAAAGCAGATTGGTGCTTTATACAGTATTTCGGAAGGGTTTTATGATATTTCCAATAAAAATGTTTTTTTGCATTTTCTTGCTGAAGTTTTACCAACTGCATTTTTAAGGCAGAATGACACTTCTGTTTTGCTAAAATACGAGAATAAAGAATACAAATCAGACAACTTTTTTCCCTCTGATTATAAAATTTCATCAACCGTATCAAATGAAAAGGAAGTTAAAATAACAGTTTTTTTCAGAAATCAGGAGTCACTTACCAACAACAATAAAGAGTCTCTTGCCAGTAAGTTTATTAATCTTATCTCAAAAAGAGCAGCAAATAAACTGGAAATGATTGACACCCTCAACAACCTTCAAAAAAGCAATAAGTTATTAAGTACATTGCTCGAAACAATTCCCAATCCCGTATTTCATAAAAACAGCAAAGAGGTGTTTATCAATTGCAACAGAGCATTTGAAGACTTTTTTAATATAAAGAAAGAATATGTATTAAATAAAACCACATTTGAAATACTACCCGGCCAACTTGCCGAAAAGATTCATAAACAAGATACGGAAATAATAAAAACGCAGAAAACCTCAATTATTGAGGAAAAAATTCCTCAATTTGATTCAACACCAAAGGATGTAATAATTTACAAGGTTCCGATAAAGACTAATAATGATGATAACGGGATTTTAGGAATTATTGTTGACATAACAGAAATAAAGAAGAGTGAGCGTTTGCGTAAAATCCAACATGGTTTTGAACAGGTAATTGCTATTGAGAATGGGATGCAGGAAACCATTGACAGCATTATGAATAGCGTTTTGCAACTGGATTGTGCCGATAGTATAGGTATATATTTTGCAACAAATGATAAAGAACTTCTATTGCATTCTTATAAGGGTCTGAGTAAACAATTTGCCAATCATATTAAATTAATTGACAAGAAAGCTCCTTATGCGAAGCAGATATTTAGTAAAAAATCTATTTTCGGAAATTACGAAAAGGATTATAATCTTGCAATGGACAAAATCAGGAGAGAAGAAGGTATTAAATCACTTGCGGTCGTACCAATGGTTTATAAAGGCAGGGTTATCGGTTGTATTAATATTGCATCTAAGAAATATAATAGCATGTCGCAATCCGACAGAAATGCAATCGAACTGTTGGCCCCGAGAATTGCAAATATGATGATTTTTATCAAATCACAGGAAGAATTAAGGGTAATCAAACAAATGCTTGAAGATAAGGTAGAATTACAAACTAAGGAATTGAAGGAAAGTACGGACCAAATAAAAAAAATAAATAAAAATCTGGAGAAAAAAATAGCAAAAGCGGTATATGAAAAAACCCGACAGCAAAGTATAATAATGCAGAAATCAAAACTTGAATCCCTTGGAGAACTTGCCGCTGGTATTGCACACGAAATAAACCAGCCTCTTGGCATTATGTCCCTTGCAATGGAAAACTTACAAGTTAAATTTAATAAAGGAACTGCCACAGAAAAATACAGAAATGAAAAAATTGACTTTGTTTTTGAAAACATTTTCCGGATTAGAAAAATTATTGATCATATTCGTACATTTTCAAGAGATTCAGACATTTCAACTATCAGAGAATTAGATATG
>JAOZOC010000255.1 GCA_029933495.1 Bacteroidales bacterium | reverse complement strand
AAAAACTGTTGAAGAACTTACTGATCAATGGTATGACGAAAGTTATTGGAAAACACGCTATGCAAAAGTTGATGAATGGGATGAAGAAATAATGGAATTTAATGAGAAAACAGGGGTTATTAAAGAATATTTATAGAGTGGAATTATAGTGGAATTCAGCAATTTCATCTTATTTTGGGTATATAATTAAGCTATTTAATACTTAATTATGTATTTTTGCTTTTTGGTTAATCTATTGAGTTTTCAGACAGATCAAATATGACAATCCCGAAGAACCTGATTTATGTTATTGCTGTATTATTATTGTATACCAATACATTTTCCCAGTCTGATTCAGAGCATTCTGATACAGGATTCAATTTGTCTGTTGATGCCTTGCTGGATTCTCTTGATAGTAATTTTAAAGATGTTGACAATACACTGGATTTTGCAAAAAAAGCTTATAATCTTTCAATAAAATCTGGTAATGACAAAGGAAAAGCTATCTCATTGTTTTACCTTGGAAAGTACTGGTATTATAATAATGATTTTGATACAGCATATCAGCTTTTATCAAAATCATTAAAATTTATTGAAATCAATAAGAGTGATTATTCCGAAATTTACTTCAGGAGTCTTTTTTACCTTGGAACAATAAAGTATTATCTTGGTGATAATGGTAAAGCTTTGTTCTATTATGGCAAAGGGCTGATATACAGCGAAAAGCTAAATGATCCGAACTGGAAAGTCAACTTTATTTCCCAACTCGGAGGATGCTATTTACAATTGGAAAATTACAATTCGGCTTTTGACCTGTTCTCAAAGGCTGCCATAATATGTGACAGCCTTGGCAATATCAGACTTCTGGCAAATGTTTATATGCAGATTGCAAATATTCAAACTGAATTGAAAGAGTACGATTCGGCAATGAGATATTTTGATATTGCAAGACCATATCTTGAAAAGGATAATACTAATGAAAACTGGTCGGTGTACTACTCAAATATAGGACATTTATATGGAATGACGAAACGATACCATAAAGCCCTCAAAAGTTTTAAAGAAGCTTTGGCATATGATAAAGAACTTGACGATCAATATACTATATCTCTTGACTTATCAAATATTGGAGATATCTACAGAAACCTTAAACAGACTGATTCAGCAAAATACTATTTGCATAAAGCACTTGATCTTGCAACTGAAATTGAACATCTCGAAATAATTTCAGCCGTTTATTACAACCTTGGAATGCTGGAGCAGGAAAACGGTAATTATTCAGGTGCAGTTGATTTTGCCAATAAATGCCTTTCCGTATCAAAAAAATCAAAAAACACAAAACAGATACTTGATGCCTGCAAATTGCTTTATACAAATCTTGCAAATCTGCAGGAGTATCATAAAGCTTACGATTGGGAATTGTATTATCAAAAAATACAGGACAGCCTGGTAAACATTGAAAAGAAAAAAGTAAAAAAGAGTCTGATTGCAAAATACAAACAGGAAAAAGAGATACAGGCTTTTAAAGAAAAAAGCCATTACGAAGGAAGCATAAGAAAATACCTGATTGTAATTGTCACGATGGGGTTACTATTAAGTATCTTTTTATTCCTTCTATATTATTCCAAAAGCAAAACGGCTAAGCAACTTAAACGACAAAAGGATTACTTTAATACGCTTAGTGAAAGTTCTGAGGATATTGTTTTTGTTATTAATGAGAATTGTGAATTAAAATACATTAGTCCGTCTTATGAACGCAAGATTGGCAGGGCAACAGAAAAAAGGATTGATGGAAAAGCAATGGATTTTATTCATCCGGATGACGTCCCTGTCCTAAAAGGGATATTGCGAGATGCGAGAAAGGATAAAGAGGCTCACAGTTTTGAATTTAGACTAAAGAAAAATGATGGTACCTGGATATATGTAGCTGCTACCGGGAAAAACTGTCTTGATAATCCTGACATTAAAGGCTTTATTGTCAATGTATGGGATATTACTGACAGGAAAAATAATGAGAAAAAACTGATTGAATCAGAGAAGAGCTACCGCGATCTGTTCAATAATGCCTCAGATGCAATATTCGTTCATACGAGCGATGGAGTAATAATGGATGTTAATAAAGGTGCAGAAAACATGTTGGGCTATTCAAGGGATACATTTATTGGTAAAATGCCTGTTTTCCTTGATGCAGAAGGAATGAATGACGTTGAAAGCCTTATGAAAAATGTTAAGAAAGCTTATAACGGTACTCCTACGCAGTTTGAATTTTGGGCAAAACGGAAAAACGGAGAAGTCGTTCCAATGCTGGTGAGAGTCAACAACAGTACGTTTTTCGGAGAAAATGTGCTTATCACTTTTGCTATTGACATATCCAAGACAAAAGAAGCCGAGCGAAAGCTAAGAAAAAGTGAAGAGAATTACCGGCGTATTTTTAATGCTTTTCCTGATATTTATTTTAAATCTGACAGCAAAGGTACCATTGTCGAGGTAAGCCCCTCTGTTGAAAGAATTGCAGGATTTAAAAGAGAGGAACTTATTGGTAAAGAATCAATTGATTTTTATGATAGCAGTGAAGAATGGGACAAAATCGGGCAGTTGCTTATTGACGAAAAGAGCATAAATGACGTTGATATCAGAATTAAAATGAAAAATGGGGAAATTCTTAATTGTTCGTTAAGTGCTAATATCATTTTTGATGATGCCAATAATGTTATTGGCCTGGATGGTATTATCAGGGATATTTCGGAAAGAGCCAGAATAAATGAATTACTTAAAAAGTCAGAAAATGAACTTTCAGAAGCAAACAAAGCAAAAGAGATTCTTCTTTCTGTTATAGGTCACGATATTAAGGGACCAATTGGTACTAATAAGGCTATGACTGATTTGATTATCAGAGATGGACACAGAATTTCAAAGGAGAAAATTATTGAAATAGTTGAAAGCATAAAGCCAACGATTGACTCAACCTATAATATGGTCGAAAACCTTGTGACCTGGTCTAAGATTCAGCGAAATAAGCTGGAACTGGAAATTAGACCCGGTTATATCAAACCTGTTATTGATGAAGTATTTGCATTATTTAGCTATCATGCCAAAACAAAAAGTATTGATCTGATATTTCAGGGAAATGAAATACAGACGGCACTTTTTGATAAGAATCAATTGACCGTTATAATAAGAAACCTTGTATCAAATGCAATAAAATTCACAAACAAAGGAGGAAAGGTGACAGTAACTCTGAGTGAAGATGAGAGTTATACAATGATTTCTATTGCAGATACAGGTATAGGAATGAAACATGAAGTGTTAGAAGAAATATTAAACAGAAATATAGATATTAATATTAGCTACGGAACAGAAAATGAAAAGGGTACAGGCCTTGGGCTTGGACTTGTATACGATTTCGTAAGTCTAAATACTGGTAAAATTGAAATCGACAGTACTGAAGGTAAAGGAACAGAAGTGCGAATATATCTTAATAAAATAGTTACATAAAAAACTAATGGATAAGAATGAAAAGTGTAAAAATATTAATTGTAAATGATAAGGAAACAGACCTTCTGATAATCGAATCTTGTCTTCAGCTTAGTGAAACCCCATTTAATGTTTTAAAAGCAACTAATGGTGAGCAAGCTTATGAACTAGCGCAATTAAAAAAACCTGACCTGATTGTTATGGATTGGGATATGCCTGTATTAGACGGGATAAGTGCTATAAAACAACTAAAATCAAGTGTAACTACAAGCGAAATCCCGGTAATAATGTTGACAGCTGTAAATCGATCTTCAGATAATCTTAAAACAGCATTAAGCGCAGGTGCAATTGATTTTGTACGATATCCCATTGATGAAATTGAATTTCTTGCACGTGTAAAATCAGTGCTTAGAATGAATCAGTACTACAGGGAGAAGGTGCAGGCTGAAAATGAAGCAAAAAAACTGCTAAAAGCACAAGTGGATTTAAAGAACAGAGAATTAGCTGCATTAACATTGAATAGCCTGTACAAAAAAAATCTTATCCTTAAATTAAAAAAGAGGCTTCCTTCTATATCCCAAAAATGTCCTGAGGCTAATGAGATTCTTTTTGTTTTAAACTACTTTGATGAGAATGAGGAGGACTGGAATATCTTTAGAGATTATTTTGAGGCTGTGCACAATGGTTTTTTCGACAGGCTTTCTGCTTTAGATGCTGGTTTGACACCTAATGAAAAGCGGTTGTGCGCCTACCTCCGTATTGGGTTAACTTCAAATGAGATAACAAAATTATTGAGCATCTCAAAGGAGGGAATCAAGAAAAACAGATACCTGCTGCGTAAAAAACTGGGACTCATTACAGGCGATAACCTGGAAGATTTTATATCAAAAATTTAATTTATATGCAGGTTTTATGTTTTTATTATGAATTCCTCTGTAATTAGACCTTTATTCCACCTTTTTCCCACCTCAAATTCCTTGATATCACTGAGTTTTATGAGTATTTTTGAAACCTGAAGCGATTATAGATAGTTTAAGTTTTCAAGTAACAAACTTAAAATATTATTCTATGATCAAAAATTTTACAATTATCTTGATTACAATTTTTACAAATATAGTAATAACAGGAAATACTCAGGATTTTACAGCCAGTATTTCGGGAAAGCAAAATGCAATTGTTTTAACACCCGATAATGATAACGATGAAGCTTATGCTAAAAATGACTCAACATATAATGATTATGAAAATGGTTTTAAATGTGGTGAAAGCAAAATAGCATTTAACGGGATTGTTTATAACACTGTCGTCTATAAAGGAAAATGCTGGCTTGACCGCAACCTGGGAGCAAAGAGTGTAGCAAAATACCCAAAGGATAAGGAAAGCTTTGGAGATTATTACCAATGGGGCAGATTAGCAGATGGCCATGAAGAAAAAAGAAGCACTCCGTCAGTACTTCTCTCGGAAATAGACAAACCATGTTTTTCCGGTTTTATTTTATCAACCACCTCTCCCTATGACTGGCACAACCCTCAAAATAATAACCTTTGGATAAATGATAACAAAGATAGCAACAGCCCTTGTCCCAGCGGATGGAATGTAGCGTCAAAAAATGATTTTGATGTTTTATTATCAAATAATAACTCCTCAAATGACCTGTTTAAATCACAATTAAGAATTCCGGCATCAGGATACCGTAACGGATCATCCGGCAATATAGAGGATGAAGGTAACAGAGCTCTCTTATGGACATCAAGTTCATCAGGTAAAAAAGCCATTGCTCTTGAAGCAGATAATAACCAGGTAAAACAAAAGAAATTTGTACGTGCAAATGGGATACCCGTTCGCTGTGTGAAATCTGAGTAATCGTTCTTACAAATATATTTCATTTTTTAGGGTGCCCCGGCTCAGAATCTGAGTT
>JAOZOC010000254.1 GCA_029933495.1 Bacteroidales bacterium | reverse complement strand
ACTCCATCCACAACCATTGCAAGGCAGGCAGGGTTTTTACTCAGAGATGGGTCTATCGTCAGTCTCGACGGATCAAGCCCTCTGGAATTTAATAATATTTCCATTAATAATTCATTCTTCTACCTTGTATGGCACAGGAACCATTTGGGAATAATGAGCAGTATCGGCAACATTTTATCAGGATATACCATTGTTAATTTTTATGTAAGTGATGGAGCGGTTTACAATTCATCTTACGGCGGATATAAGGAACTTACTCCGGGAATCTGGGGTATGGTGGCAGGCGATGCCAATGGCGACGGAAATATAAATACCGGCGACAAAACCGTATGGGGTGCAGAAGCAGGAACAAAGGGTTACCAACCGGCTGATCATAATCTTGACTCACAGGTTAATAATAAGGACAAAAATGATATTTGGTTAATAAACAACGGAGACGAATGTCAGGTACCCGAATAATACACTAATGCAGGACCCCGCAATTTTTTAAATCTGCAGGGTCTTGCAAATGTAGCATCTCGCGTAAGCGGGCTACACACCGATTCTTTTTAACGATTAGGAAAAGGTGTAAAGCCTGTCCGAATTGGACAGGCTTTTTTATTTTAAAATTCATGACTTATAAATCTGCAAATTCAGTGAATCAGAAACAACAAATCTGATTTATTTGTTTGTTAAAATTCTGTTAAACATAATTCTATATGTTATCTTTATTTTTTATTATTATATTTGTCATCAATTTATAGCACATATTCGGGTATTTAACCATATTATAAATTAAAAATAATTATTATGAAAACATTTAATCCCAATTTAGCAAAAATTATTTTTTTCATTTCCGTTCTGATTTCAACAAATTCTTACGCTGTTTTAATTCAATCACAACCGGGAGGAGGAGATTGGAGCAACGGAGGAACCTGGATAGGCGGCACACCCCCTTCACCAACTGATGATGTTGAAATCAACGGATTAGTGAGCCTTGATTTAAATACATCCTCTAACAATATTACTATTAATGTAACCGGAACCTTGCAAAATAAAAATAATACCAACAGAACACTGACAGTTAATGGTAACATCACAAACCATGGCCTGATTAGGGATAATTATTATAACCTTACCCTCAATATTTCAGGCACAATAGTAAACAACGGACAGTGGACTAATAGCCATACCAATCTTACGGGGAACAGTAATCAATACCTTACATTTAACCAGCCTTTTACAGGTGAATATTTTACAAGCAATATGGATGTTGTGGGTTTTGCTACCGGAACTAATGCTCTTCGGTTCATCGGTACTGTCATTGATTTTAACGGTGATTCGCTTTATATGAGCGCCGGGTATGACTCTATTTTTGTTAATGGCGGATATTTACAAGAAATGACTATCCTTGCAGGCGGGCCTATGGAATAGATGCTCAGAAAAACCTGGGGGGAGGAATTTATGGTTTATACAGTGGTGATGGAAATGCCGATGGAACAATAAACACAGATGACAAATCAACAGTTTGGTCAATTGAAGCAGGAAGTAACGGGTATTTGAATAGTGATTTAAATATGGATTCACAAACAAATAATATAGATAAAAACGATATGTGGATAGAAAACAATGAAACATCTTCGCAAGTACCGGATTAAGGAAAGAAATCTTGATAAAACAGATAAAAATATTAATTATGAAAAAACTACTTATTATTACAATGCTTTTTAGCTTTTCATTTTTCTCAGGATTATTTGCCCAGCAGAAAAACCTAGTTGTTGAAAATTATCAAAGCGGAAATTCATATTCTCATTTCATAAATGGAATAAGCAACTACCACCACAAATTCATTGAAAAAAACATTTTAGATACAGATAGTGAATATGGGGCTTTTGTAACAGATTTAGGTGATTTTAACGGGGATGGCTACCCCGATTTTGCTGTAGGGGCACATCAGGCCGAATACAACGCCGGAAGGGTTTATATCTATTTTGGAGGTACGGAACCCGACAATAATGCTGATTTGATATTACTTGGCGAAAGTGAAAATGCACATTTTGGGGTTTCAGTAAATGGTGCCGGCGACCTGAATTCTGATGGTTTTGATGATATAATTATTGGTCGGGGAGCAAATTCCGTTTATCAAAAATGCTGGATATATTTTGGTGGAAATAATCCTGATACAATTGCTGATGTTATTCTTACCGGAGTTGATAATTCCGACCAATTTGGCTTCAGGGTGTCAGGTGCAGGCGATGTAAACAATGATGACTTCGACGATGTAATTGTTACTGACTTTGGATACAATAATGATAACGGACAAGCCTATATATATTATGGTGGAACTGTAATGGACACAGTTTGTGATGTTGTACTTTCTCCAAATGTAGTTGATACAGTTTATGGTGTTTATTTTGGAAATGCTGTTTCAGGAGCCGGGGATGTAAACAATGATGGGTTTGACGATGTAATAATTGGTTCCTGGTTGGATGACAATTCAACAGGGGCTGCTTATATCTTTTTTGGTGGGGAAGGTATGGATACCAATGCTATTAAAATCTATGGGAGATTTGAAGAACAAATTTATAGTGGAAATTTTGGCTATTCGGTTTCCGGGGCACAAGATGTAAATAATGATGGATTCGACGATGTCCTTATTGGCACAAGTTTTAATCCATCATTTTCAAGAGGAAGGGCCTATTTGTATTTTGGTTCGACAGAAATGGATACCGTACCCGATGTTATTATGATTGCCGAAAACACAGATGCCTACAATTTTGGTACTGCGGTATCGGGTGCAGGTGATATTGATAATGATGGATTTGATGATATCATTATTGGTGCACCTGGAACCCCTAATACTGAAGGATACATCTTTGTATTTCACGGTGGGACAGAAATGGATAGCATTCCCGACTTGCAAATAACCGGTGAACAAAGCGAAGAATATATGCTTGGCGGATTTGGCACATCAATTTCATCAACAGGCGATATAAATAATGATGGATTTGACGATTTTATAGTCGGGAATAACTACTATTTCAACCATGCAGGAAAAAGTTATGTGTTTTTTGGTGGCAGCCCGGCTGATACTATTGTTGATATTTCACTTGAAGGCGAATACATAAATAATTACTTTGCATACTCTGCCTCAATAGTTGAAGATATAAACAACGATGGTTTTGATGATGTTTTGCTTGGTGCACCCGGATACCAGGGCGATGCTTTAACTGATTTCGGAACAGGAAGAGTATATATTTACTTTGGCGGTTCAACATCAGATACCATTGCCGACATAACACTTGACGGTGAATGGAACATAGGTTGGTTTGGCCGGGCACTTTCTTCCGCCGGAGATTTTAACAATGACGGGTATAATGATTTTATTGTCGGGGCATATAACAGGGCATATCTTTATTTTGGAGGCCCGCAATTAGATGACATCCCTGATATAGTTTTTGAAGGCGACTCGTGGCAATATATTCTTGGGAATTCATTAGCACCTGCCGGAGATGTAAACAATGACGGTTTTGATGATGTAATTATCGGGGCTTGGGGAGGTGATGATTATCAAGGCCAGGCTTTTATTTATTTTGGAAATGATGTTTACGACAATACTGCCGATGTATCTATAGAATATTCTCCGATGATCAACTATTTTGGATATTCGGTTTCAGGAATAGGTGATTTTAACAATGATGGCTTTGATGATGTTACAGTGGGTGATTTTGGAATGAATTATAATGGAAGCGCAAGAGTTTATTATGGTGGTGCAACAATGGATAACGTAGAGGATTTAACTATTTATGGCGAGTATTCAATGAGCAATTTTTCAAGAAGCATGAGTCCTGCCGGGGATTTTAACGATGATGGTTATGAAGATTGGATTGTAGCTGACGAGTCGTATAATGATATTGGGCGTGTTTACCTTTTATTGGGCGGCGATTCACCTGATGGTGATTTTGACCTGTTTTTTGATGGTGAAGAAAACGGCAGCAATTTTGGCTGGTCGGTGAGCGGTGGAAGTGATTTTAATAATGATGGTATTCCTGATATCGTTGTTGGTGCTTGTGGATCAAACACAGCAATTTGCAAAACTTTTATCTATTTCGGTGGACAAAGTTTGGATAATACTCCCGATGAAATATTTGAAGGAGAATTTGCCGGGGATAATTTTGGTTATTCTGTTTCCTGTGGCGGTGATATAAACAACGACAACAAAGCGGATATAGTTGTTGGTGCATACCTGTATCCCGAAAATGGGGCTGCATACCTCTATTTGAGCGATTTTAATACCTCTGTCGAAGATTTGTCAATACAGGCAACAGAAACTTTCTATCTATCACAAAATAATCCTAACCCTTTTAATATTTCAACTAAAATTCAATACCAAATAGGAAAGCCCTCAAAAGTTACATTAAAGATTTACAACTCATCAGGGCAGGAAATAAGAATTCTGATTAATAAATTTGAACTTCCGGGCCTAAAGTTAGTAACCTGGAATGGAAAGGATAATTATGGATACGATGCCATTCCGGGAATCTATTATTACAGCCTTCGGGTTGGTGATTTTTCGCAATGCAGGAAAATGGTGTTAATAAGATAAAATGCAAATGTAGCATCTTTTAAAAGAGAGCTACACACCGATTCTTTTTAACGATTAGGAAAAGGTGTTAAGCTTGCCCCGGATTGGGCAAGCTTTTTTTTATTTATATTGAAAATGATTAAAACCTTTTTACAGAAAACATGGTAAAATGAAGGAGTAATTCCAATATGATTTGTAATTTTGCTTTTTTAAAATCAGGCAAGGTGTACATTAATAAAAGTTTTCAGTTTAATTTAATTCTGATATTATTTGTTGTTGTTTTTCAACCAAATATTCTTTCACAAAATAAGGTTGACAGCTTACTAAATGTGTTGTCGAAGAGTGAAGATAAATCAGAAATATTCAACCTGCTTTCGGAGGCCACTCTCGAAGATTCATTGGAGTTGAGCTTTGATTATGCCCAAAAAGCTCTCAATTTTTCAATCCGGGAAAATAACCTCCAACAACAAGGATTAGCATATTTTAACATCGCCGAAGTGTTCTCGTACCAATATCAGCTTGATTCTGCCAAAAAGTACTATGCATCCGCTCTTGAAATATTTAAAAAAACCAACGACAACTATAACGCTAGTTATGCACTTAATAACCTTGGTTGGCTTGCGAACAACCACAGTCAATTTCAGGATGCCGTTGATTATTATACAGAATCGCTTGATTATCTCGATAAGGAAAAATATCCGGATGACCTTTCACATATTTATGTGAATATCGGTAATGCATATTTCCAAATGGGTAAATATGAAACGGCTATAAACTACCATAGAAAGTCAATTGCAATTGCTAAATCAAT
>JAOZOC010000253.1 GCA_029933495.1 Bacteroidales bacterium | reverse complement strand
TACACGAATGTCATGCCCTGACTGACAGGAAAGATCCGGGCGAACTTATTCTTGATCAGAATGACCTGGAACGTGAAAGAGGGATAACCATACTTTCAAAAAATGTTTCTGTTTCTTACAAGGGTGTTAAAATCAACATAATCGATACTCCTGGTCACTCCGATTTTGGGGGAGAGGTTGAAAGAGTGCTGAATATGGCTGACGGTGTTTTACTGTTAGTTGATGCCTTTGAGGGGCCAATGCCTCAAACGCGCTTTGTCCTTGGAAAAGCTATTGAACTCGGCTTGAAACCGATTCTCGTTATTAATAAGGTTGATAAAGAAAACTGCCATCCGGATATTGTTCAGGAGCAGGTTTTTGATCTGATGTTTAACCTTAATGCAACGGAAGATCAACTGAGCTTTGTAACTATTTATGGTTCTGCAAAGTTTGGGTGGATGAGTACAGACTGGAGAAATAAAACCGATGACATTGTAGCTTTGCTCGATGCCATAATAGAAAATATTCCCGAAGCTCCATATTACGAGGGTACTCCACAAATGAAAATTACTTCGCTTGATTATTCAAACTATGTTGGGCGTATTGCTATCGGACGTGTTTACAGAGGCGACCTGGCTATTGGTCAGGACTATATGCTTTGTAAAAGGGATGAAAATGTGAAGGTCAGGATAAAAGAGCTTTATCTTTTTAAGGGACTTAACCGTGAAAAAGTTGAAGATGTACGAAGTGGAGATATCTGTGCTGTTGTTGGCCTTGATGAATTTGAAATTGGTGATACCATTGCCGACCTTGAAAATCCGGAACCAATGACAAGGATAAATGTTGATGAACCTACTATGAGTATGTTATTCACAATTAACAATTCTCCGTTTTTTGGTAAAGAAGGGAAATATGTTACTTCAAGACATTTGCGCGACAGACTCTTCAAGGAGATGGAAAAGAATCTTGCACTGCGAGTAGAAGAAACAGATTTTGAAGATAAGTTTAATGTATTTGGCAGGGGAATTCTCCATCTTTCAATTCTGATTGAGACAATGAGAAGAGAAAAGTATGAATTCCAGGTTGGGAAACCGAAAGTCATTATTAAAGATATTGATGGTGTTAAATCCGAACCCTATGAAATTCTGGTTGTGGATGTGCCGGAGCAATATTCCGGAAAAGCCATAGAACTTGTGACTCAACGAAAGGGTAACCTTTTAGTGATGGAGCCAAAGGGAGACCTGCAGCATCTTGAGTTTGATATCCCATCCCGGGGGCTTATTGGTCTTAGGAATAGTATTCTTACAGTAACCGCCGGTGAAGCCGTTATTAATCACCGTCTGCGTGGATATGATGTTTATAAAAACGAAATCCCAACACGTAAGCGTGGTTCAATTGTCTCTTCCGAAACAGGTCAGGCACTTGCTTATGCGCTTGACAGACTACAGGATAGGGGGCGTTATTTTATTGACCCGGGCGAGCAGGTTTATAAAGGTCAGGTTATAGGAGAGTATACAAGGGATAAGGATTTGGAAGTGAATATCACGAAAGGAAAGAAAATGTCGAATATGAGAGCTTCGGGTTCTGATGACGCATCTAAAATTGCTCCTAAGGTTAATTTTTCTCTTGAGGAAGTTCTTGAGTATATTAAGGATGACGAATATGCAGAAATGACCCCGAAGAGCATTCGAATGAGGAAGATAGGGTAGGTGAACCTGTAAGGTTGGGTGGTGTGACTTGAAAATCAGCCAAATAGTGGTATCTAGTGTGTAAAAATCAGATTAATAAAGAACTTGTATATTTGCTTCTTCTTAACAATCTCCATTTCTGCAACAAAGTGAGTATTGACTGGAATTGGAGTTAAATGCTGAATTTTGAATTATCTATCAGTAGAAAATCTATCGAAGCACTATGGCGAAAAGGTGCTTTTTGAAAATATAAGCTTCGGGTTGGATAAGGGTGATAAAATTGCCCTTATTGCCAACAACGGAACCGGCAAGTCGAGTATGCTGAAAATACTGGCTGGCAGGGATGTCGGAGATTCGGGGACTGTTGTTTTGCGCGATGGTATCAAAATAGGTTTTTTGGAACAGGAACCCGCACTGGATGAGAGTCTCACCATAAATGAATTGATACGTGAAGGAAATTCGGAAATTCTGTCGGTGATCAGAGATTATGAGCAGGCGCTTGAGGCTCAGACGGCCGATTATAATTATGATACTCATAAAGCCTTTGAGCTGGCATCGGAGAAAATGGACAGAACAGATGCCTGGGATTATGAAAGAAGATTAAAAGAGCTGTTGTCCCGTTTTAATATAACCGACCTGGAGCAGAATATTGGTACCCTTTCCGGAGGGCAGCGTAAAAGGTTAGCTCTAGCGCTTGTACTGCTTGATAATCCTGATATCCTGTTGCTTGATGAACCAACTAATCATCTAGATATTGAGATGATTGAATGGTTAGAGAGGTTTCTGCAACAGTCATCAGTAACCCTTCTGATGGTAACCCACGATCGCTATTTTCTTGACCGCATCTGTAATCTGATATTAGAGATGAGCGATGGAAAACTATTTTATCACAAAGGTAATTACGAATATTTTCTGAGAAAAAAAGCTGAGCGTGAGGAGGTTGAGAAAACAGAGACTGACAAAGCAAGGCAGTTGATGAAGAAGGAGTTGGAATGGATGCGTCGGATGCCCCAGGCGCGTACAACAAAATCGAAAGCAAGGATTGATGCCTTTTATGAAACAAAAGAGAGGGCAACCGGGAAAAAATCACAACAGGAGTTGAAACTTGATGTGAAAATGTCAAGGGTGGGAGGGAAGATACTGGAAGTGGAATCCATAAAAAAGAGTTATGGTGATATTAAGATTGTTGAGGATTTCAGTTATGTGTTTAAGAAAGGCGAGAGAATTGGTGTAATCGGAAAAAATGGAGTCGGGAAATCCAGCTTTTTGAATATTCTTACAGGCAAGGAACAACCGGATGGAGGTAAAGTTGATAAAGGACAAACAATCGCATTCGGGTATTATTCTCAGGAAGGGATTAAGATTGAAGAGGATAAAAGGGTGATAGATGCATTGAAAGATATTGCAGAGGTTATAGAATTAGGCAATGGCTCAAAACTTTCTGCATCACAGTTCCTCAACTATTTTATGTTTACTCCCGATATGCAGTATACTACGGTGTCGAATCTCAGTGGTGGCGAGAAACGCCGGTTTTATCTGTTGACTGTCCTGATAAAGAATCCCAACTTTCTTATTCTTGATGAGCCAACTAACGACCTTGATCTTTTGACCCTGAATAAACTGGAAGAGTTTCTGCTGAATTACAAAGGCTGCCTAATTCTGGTTTCTCACGATCGTTATTTTCTTGATAAACTTTCCGACCATCTATTCATTTTTAAGGGTGATGGCAAGGTGAAGGATTTTTATGGTTCTTATACGCTGTACAGAAATAAGTTGGAAGAGGATGAGAGGCAAAAAACCAAGCAAAAAGCTATTGAGAAGAAATTCAATAAAAATGAGAAGAAACTAAAACCGAAACAAAATTCAAAAAAGCTGACCTATAAAGAGCAACAGGAATATGAAACTCTTGAGAAGGGAATTGAAAATCTGGAAAGTGAAAAGTCAGAGCTGGAATCTGCTATAAGCTCAGGAATAACTGATTATGAAAAGCTGCAGGAAATTTCTACCCGAATTGCCCAAATTATTTCGCTTGTTGATGAAAAAACATTGCGTTGGATGGAGCTGGCTGAGAAAACTGAATCCTACAATCAATAAAATTACAATACAAGACTGTTATACTTTTTCTATCTTTGCCTAAATTTTTAAATGTTATGATAAAATCAATGACAGGGTTTGGTAAAGCAATTTGTGAGTGCCAGAGCCGGAATATTACAATAGAGATAAAAACTCTAAATAGTAAGCAAATCGATATTAATGCAAGAATTCCTAACGGATACCGGGACAAGGAACCACAGATGCGTTCGTTAATATCTTCCCGGTTGCAGCGTGGTAAGATAGACTTTTCTATTAATGTGGAGATAACCGGAGAAGCATCAAATTACAAAATAAACAAACCTCTTGCATTAAAGTATTATAGCGAGCTGAAAGAGCTATCAGCAGATTTGAATGAGAATGATTTTTCCGACTTTCTGCCTCTTCTTATCCGCATGCCCGATATTTTGGTGTCAGAAAAAGAAGAGGTCTCTGATGCTGAATGGAACTCTGTTTTTCAGGCAGTGGAGGAGGCTTTGAAGCAGGTTGATGATTTTAGAATTCAGGAGGGTAAGATGCTTGAGAATGATTTGCTTATAAGAAATAATATTATCCTTCAGCTTCTTGACAAGGTTGAGCCGTTTGAGAAAATACGTTTTGAAAACCTAAAAGCAAAGATACTGAAAGATTTGAATGACTTTACTGAGAAGGATAGTATTGACAAAAATCGTTTTGAGCAGGAGCTTGTCTATTATCTCGAAAAGCTTGATATAACCGAAGAAAAGGTCAGACTTAGAAAACATTGTGAGTATTTTGTTGAAACAATGAAAGAACCTGAATCCAAAGGTAAGAAGTTGATTTTTATTTCACAGGAGATTGGTCGGGAGATAAATACTCTTGGCTCAAAAGCCAATGAGGCAAATATTCAGAAGGTTGTTGTTCAGATGAAGGATGAACTCGAAAAGATAAAAGAACAATTGTTTAATATTCTGTAGAGTTGTTATGGGAAAAGATAAAAAAGTGGGCAACCAGGGAAAGCTTGTGATTTTTTCGGCCCCATCCGGGGCTGGTAAAACAACCATTGTTCGTCAGCTTTTAAGAGAAATATCCAAACTCGAATTTTCAGTATCTGTTGCAAGCAGGCCAAAACGACCCAACGAAATTGATGGTAAGGACTACTATTTTATCCCTGTTGATGAATTTAAGCAGAAAATTGAAGATGATGAATTTCTGGAGTGGGAAGAGGTTTATGAAAATAATTATTACGGAACTCTTAAGTCGGAAGTTGAACGAATATGGGCAAAAGGAAACTCTGTTATTTTTGATGTTGATGTTGTTGGAGGATTAAATATTAAGAGATTTTATAAGGATAGGGCTTTAGCGATTTTTGTTATGCCACCCTCTGTTGAAGAGCTTGAAAAACGGTTGCGAAACCGTTCAACTGAGAGCGAAATGGATTTGAAAAGGCGGATTGAAAAGGCAAGGCATGAAATAACCTTTGCACCTGAATTTGATAAGATAATTGTTAATGATAATCTTGAAAAAGCTGTAAATGAGGCAAAGGAGCTGATAGAGAAATTTATTATCATTTAGATGAAATTTTGAATGGGATTAGAAAGTTATTTATCACCTCACCCTAACCCTAAGCTGTTAAAAATTTGAGTTTATCTCAAAAAAGTTCCCCCAGTTTTTGTTT
>JAOZOC010000793.1 GCA_029933495.1 Bacteroidales bacterium | reverse complement strand
AGCATATAACGGCATATCAATGACATTACTCATTTGATCCTGAAAAACGCCGTTCACAAAGAGTTTTGTTGAGGAGCCGTCACAAACAAAAGCAAGATGTTTCCATTGGTTCACAGGAACAACATAATTAAATGCCCAGTCGGCTACTCCTTTTTGTGTAATACCGACTTTTCCGTTATTTCCCCACGACTCAAGTGTTATTTTGCCCGACTGACCGTCAATAGCTGTTGAATAGCCTGATGTGGCTGTTTTTTTTACCCAGAATTCGACTGTCCATTCGCCGGAGATATCATCCCTGTTTATGTTGACAATATCAGAACCGGCAGAAAATTTAAGTCCGAAATTCTGGGCTGATAAATTGTTGGGAAAGCAAAATATCAGTAGTAAATAGGTAGAGAGTTGAAATAGGTAAGTTTTCATTTCTGAATTATTAATTGTTTAATATGTCGCAAATATAAAAAAAACTGAATTGCTTAACCGCTATTCAGTTTTTAAAATAATTTTTAATTCAGGTTCACTTTATCCTTTTGCTTTTTTCTTAATTCCAAGAAAACGATAGTTCAGTGATACCAGATATGAGGTTCTGGAGCCAAGAAACCCTACCTCCGACCTGAGCATCCAGCGTTTATTTAATTGAAACTGTGCTCCAATGAGCATATTCCATCTGTCTTTCACCTGCTTGTCTATCCCGTATTTCACAACAGATTCACCTTTTCTGGCATCTATTTCATTAATTAATGGAGTCAGTAGTTTATCAGCGGCTTTTTGCTGTATTGGCGTAGCATTATTATACCAGTCCCAATAGTCAGCAACTGTTTGATCTTTTTTATCCCAGAATTCAGGAGGCAAAGCCTCATTAAGTGTAAGAGAACCGTAAGTGTCAGATTGCATATGAATACCCAACGCACCAATCCAGACTGCAATATTCCGGTAAGGTTTGTGTTTAAATACAAAAGTATGTCCCATTCTGAGCCCCATAACATTTACACGTGTTGCATTATCAGTTAATTCCGGTTTGTTCCAGGTGAAGTTGAAATCGCCCGACAACCATACAGGGCCGACTCCACCGGCAACAAGGATACCGAATCCGGCAGTACTAATACTCTGATCTACTACAGATGTCATATCAAAGTCCCAGTCACCCAGTCTGTTGATGTTGACTTCTGTATGTGATTGCCCAATTCCGAAAATACCATAAACATTTAAGAACGGGAATATCCAGAAATCAGGCCTTACATTTAGTGACCAGGCTTCATTAAAATTATGTCCAAATCCGAGAAGTTCATTTCCCTCCTCGTCAATTACCGGTTGAAGCTCAAAACTTTTTTCAGGATCAACAGCATTATCAAAGCCTAATTGCAGATTGTCAATCAG
>JAOZOC010000252.1 GCA_029933495.1 Bacteroidales bacterium | reverse complement strand
CATCCTCAAGAATACGCATCATCGTTTCTCTCTCAATGTTTTTGAATTCTTTAAATTCCGAAAAAGTTTCAACTAAATTAATATTTTCCATTTTATTCTTAATCTAATATTTCAATTACTTTTTAAATGAAATTACGGGTTTCCCCTCTTTTATATCATTAAATAAATACTTCTCAATCATTTTCTCTTTCCCTTTCTTTCCTTTTTTCTCTTCAAGTTCCAGATCGTTTTCCGTCACGGAGATCAATTTACCACTGTGTTTCTTATCATCCCCGGCAATAATTATTATCTCCCGGCCAATATACTTTTTATATTGCCTCAGTAATTTAAATGGATGATCAAGCCCTGGTGACGAAACTCTCAGTTCAAAATCCTCCACTTCCCTGTCTAACTCCGATTCAATAAATCTGCTGATTTTTGCACATTCACCAATGGTGATATTTGTATCGCTGTCAACAAATACATTTATCAGGTTTCCCTTACCGATACTAAGGCTTACAAGAAACCTGTCGGTTCCAAGCAATACATCATTCAGTATATTTTCTACCCTCTTTTCAGTTATCATTTTCACCTAATAAAAGAGGGGACTCAAGCCCCCTCATCACGTATTTCCTATTTATTGGGTACCAAAGCACCTCACATTCCCACTCGATAAAAGCGGTGCAAAGATAATACTTTTTAATTAAATGCAAATATTTTATTTAAAATGAAAATTAATAACAATGATACTAAATTTAGAATTCACCCGTTTTATGCAACTATTTGTATTTGTGAGGCGTCATTGGGGAATTCATGAGGATATTTAAAATAGAAATATGGCTGATTATTGCAATTAGTCTTTTATCATCAGGCTTTCTGTATAGTCAGAAACAGACTGATGCAGAGATACATATCCTCGAAATCAAACTGTCCAATGATTTTATTTTCAAAACAGACAGATACTTTTCAAATGGTCTGGAATTGAGTTACTATGCACCCTCTTTTGACAGGATACCTACAAAATCAATTCTTCTTCCTGACGGCAAAAATGACAAAAGTCTGTATGCTGTCACATTAAGACAAGATTTTTTTACACCAACAGAACTGTTTTCAACGGATATAATTATGAATGATCGCCCTTTTGCATCATATTTATTGATAGGCCACCGGAAAGTTTCGCTAAACACGAAAAGCAGATTGAAAAAAATATCCGAAATTCAAATTGGATTAATTGGGAAGTATTCGGGAGGTAAATCAATTCAGAATGGGATTCATAAAATATTACCAGCTTCTGAGCCTGCATTGGGCTGGATTAATCAGATTCAACCTGACATAGCTTTGAATTACCAGATAAAAATTGAAAAGGGGTTGGGACATAATAAAAACTTTGATATAATACCGGCTATTCAATTACGGGTCGGGGTTCCATATACTGATTTCACAGGAGGATTCAGATTACTTGCCGGTAAGTTGTCAGACTATTTTACTGATATTGGAGTTAGCAAAACAGGTGGCTGGAAATTGCATCTTTTTGCTGAACCGGCAATTACTTTTGTTGCTTACAATGCCACACTCCAGGGTGGTTTGTTCAGTGACAATATTTATACCGTTAATAACCTTAACAGATGGGTAGGTACAATAAATTCAGGAATAGTTTTGGCTGTAAAAGGGTTTACCTTTGAATTTGGCCAGCACTTCTTAACGAAAGAGTTTAAAGGAGGACAATCTCACAAATGGGGACACGTCTCTCTTAAATTTGCATTTTAGGCGAATAAAAGCTGAACAACACTGTTATAAACATCCTCACCCGAGAATCCAAACTTTTCATCCAGAATATTATATGGTGCCGAATATCCGAAATGATCCATACCCGCAACTTTCCCGTTACAGCCAACTAATCCTTCAAGGGTAACCGGAAGTCCAGCTGTAAGGCCGAAGCGGGGCACATCAGCAGGAAGAATTTTAGCCTGATATTCTGCACTTTGATTTCTGAACAATCCTTCCGAAATAACTGAAACTATTCTGACTTTTAGATCCTTTTTCTCAGTAAGAATAGCAGCACCTTCGATGAGTGTTGCAACCTCCGAACCGTCTGCAATAAGAACTATGTCAGGTTTGGATTCTGAATCCTTAACAATGTAAGCTCCTTTGTACGACTGCATTGCATCAGTATATCTGTCAGAGCCCTGCATAACAGGTAAATCTTTAATTCCCTGACGAGACAATATCAATGCAGTTGGTGTTATTTTGTTTTCGAGAGCCATTTTCCAGCCCACAACCGCTTCGGTTGCATCAGCCGGACGGAGTACCAGCACACTGTTTTCTCCCGAATGATTCTTCAGTTTTTCCATCAGCCTTATCTGTGCCTCCTGTTCAACGGGCTGGTGAGTAGGTCCGTCCTCGCCCACCCTAAATGAATCGTGTGTCCATACATATTTAACCGGAAGTTCCATCAATGCAGCCATCCTGACTGCAGGTTTCATATAATCAGAAAATACAAAGAAAGTACCACAAACAGGAATAATATTATGTAAAGCCATTCCATTTGAAATGGCAGCCATCGAAAGCTCGGAAACTCCCGCATTCAGGAAGGCTCCGCTGAAATCTCCGGTTGAAAAAGGTTTAGAGTTTTTCAGGAAACCGTCTGTTTTATCACTATTTGAAAGGTCAGCAGAAATAACCACCATATTTTCAACATTGTGTGCAAATTCGGCAAGTACAGCACTCGAAGCAGCTCTTGTGGCAATATTGGGTTTCAGAGATATTTTTGAAAAATCAATTTCAGGAATATCTCTATTAAGAAATCCATTAAGCTTTTTAGCAAGTTCCGGATTTCCCTTTTGCCACTCTTCATATTTCTCCCTTTTGGCAGCAATAGCTTTCAACTTACTTTCTTTAACCTTTTCATACAACTCCCTTACTTCAGGGAAAATAATAAATGGATTATCGGGATCACCACCAAGGTTAAGTATGGTTTTTACAGCCGAAGCACCTGCATTGCTTATTGGTTGGCCGTGAGTGGATACTTTATGTTCAAAACTTTCACCAGATTCGGTAACACTCCCTTTTCCCATAACTGTTTTACCAATGATAAGGAATGGTTTGTTTGTCTCCTGGTTGGCTTTTATCAATGCGCCGCGTATTTCATCCGGGTCATTCCCGTTAATTGTTACAACGCGCCAACCCCACGCTTCATATTTTGCGGCGGTATCTTCCGTGCTTACTTCATCAACTTCTGTTGAAAGCTGAATATCATTTGAATCGTAAAACATTATCAGGTTGCTCAGCCCAAGATAACCTGCAATTCTGCCGGCACCCTGCGAGATTTCCTCCTGTATTCCACCGTCTGAAATGAATGTATAAGTCTTATGTGCCATCCATTCACCAAAGCGGGTCGCAAAAAATCTTTCGGCAATAGCAGCACCTACAGACATTGTATGTCCCTGTCCCAGCGGACCTGAAGTATTCTCAACACCACGTTTTACATCCAATTCAGGATGGCCGGGCGTGACACTACCCCACTGCCTGAAATTTTTCAGGTCTTCCATTGAATATGCTCCAACCATTGCAAGAACAGAATAAAGCATTGGCGACATATGACCAGGATCAAGGAAAAAACGGTCGCGGAAAGGAAACTCCATATCCTGTGGATCAAAATTCAGAAACTCTGAATAAAGAATATTAATAAAATCGGCGCCACCCATTGCACCACCAGGGTGACCTGATTTTGATTTTTCAACCATAGCAACCGTCAAAACCCTGATGTTATCGGCTGCCCTGTTAGCTGTTTTATTATCCATTTTTATTAAAATTATTTTTAATATTTCTTTGATATTCTGCACTTTTAGTTTTGTCACGATTTTCGGCTTCGCCCTCGAAAATCGCGCCAAAACTATATTTCTATTTTTCTTTCCACAGGCTCACGCCCGTGGTTACCAATATTTCGCCCCTTTGGGGCTTTTATTGTTCTGAACTTCAATATGTGACAAGCGTCCACGCTTGTCATTAATTAATATCAAAACCTATCCCTTTTAAAATATTTATCACGTCCTCACCACAATTTACTAACCTAAGTCTAAAATTCCCAAATTCTCTCCTGAATTGATAATTTCGCCTTAACGCCTCAAAATCTCCGGGTTCTTTTCTCAATAATTTATCGTCATCCAAAATATTATAGGATGAGCTTACTGCTTCAAAAACCACTGTCTGAACACTTTTCCCGCTGCAATCAATATCAATAAGCTGTTTTTCTCCTTCCGGTTCAGGTATTCTGAACTGCAAACCAAATCCAAAATGTTTGCTTACCCCCTCAACAGCCATTTGCGTTGCCCTTGCCTTTCCTTCCAAAGAATAGCCAGCAATGTGAGGAGTTGCAATATCAACAATATTCAGCAGTTCCCTGTCAATATCCGGTTCATTCTCCCAAACGTCAATGACAGATGCCCTGATTTTCCCTTTTTGAATTGCATCTTTCAAAGCATCCGTATCAACAACTTTCCCTCTTGAAGAGTTTATAAACACAACCGGCTTTCTAATCTTTGGAAAAAAAACATCATCAGCAAGATGGTATGTCGGATAATCACTGTCATAAGTTAAAGGAACGTGCAGTGTAATTATATCCGATTCTTCCAAAAGCTCATCCAAATCAACAAATCCGTTCTTCCCTTCCTTCTCAGCTCTTGGTGAGTCGTTAAGCAAGGTTTTCATCCCAAGCAATTCTGCAACATATTTAACTCTTGATCCTACATTTCCAACTCCAACGACTCCAAGTTTCAACCCCTTTATACTAAACTGCATTCTCTCAACCAAAGTAAGCAAAGCCGAGATTACGTACTGTTCAACAGCTGACGCATTACAACCCACGGCTGCTACAACTGTAATTCCATTCTTTTTACAGAATATCTTATCAATATGATCATCTCCAATCGTTGCTGTTGCAATCAACTTTACAGGAGTACCATCAAGCAATGCTGTATCACACTTAGTTACAGACCTTGTAATCAAAGCATCGGCATCCGACAAATCATCATTGCATATCTGTTTTCCGGGCAAATAAACAACCTGTGCAAAGGGTTCAAAAACGCCTTTCAAAAACGGTATTCTATCGTCGGCAACTATCTTCATCCGGGATAACAAAATTGTGTTACGAAACTACCGGCAAAATTAGAAAAACATTTGCGCCCGAACCCTAATGTTAATAATTGATGAAAAAAATAATGTATTTTTGGCAAAAAAAAATTCGGTGCGGATTAAACAATATTTAATATTACTTTTTCTGACGATACCTTTTGTGTTAATCTCGCAGGAATTCAACTATTGGATGAACGGTATTGGGGCCAGAACAACAATGCTTGCAGGAGCCATAACTGCCAACGACAGGGATAACAGCGCTATTTTTTACAATCCCGGCGGCCTCGCCAATA
>JAOZOC010000792.1 GCA_029933495.1 Bacteroidales bacterium | reverse complement strand
CATCGTTTTGATAATGTTCTGGTTGTTGAACCTCTTTTCCAAAATGATGATTGTACCGGAGCAATTGCAATCGGTGAGGTTACAGATTTACCTTTTTCAACCATAGGTGCTACTGCAAGCGGTCTGAATCCCGGCTGTGGAGGTGGTGACGACCCTATTGATATCTGGTTTGCTTATTCACCTTCATCCGATGGTTTTGCCGAGGTTGATCTCTGCGGGAGTACCTACGATACCAGACTTGCAGTTTGGGATGTTTGTGGTGGCAATGTATTGTTGTGTAATGACGATGACGATTATTGCGGTTCAGGATCACTTCAATCATATCTTTCGGGTTATGTTACAGCCGGAATGACATATTATATTCAGGTTGGCGGTTATAATACTGATGTGGGAGACGGTGATATTACGATTACTCTAACCCCTGCACCATCAAATGATTATTGTATGAATGCGACACCGATTGGTGAGGTGACAGATTTGCCATTTAGTACAATGGCCGCAACTCAAAGTGGGGAAAACCCCGGTTGTGGTGGTGGAACAGACCCGGTTGATATTTGGTTTGAATATACTCCTTCAGCCAGTGGAGTTGCTATGTTCGACCTTTGTGGAAGCTCGTTCAATACCAGACTTGCTATCTGGGATGCCTGTGGTGGTAATGTCCTTGATTGTAATTTGAATAATGGGCCTGCTTGCTCAGGACAACAATCGAGTATAGAAATGACTGTTACGGCCGGTACATCATATTTTGTTCAGATAGGTGGGAGAAATGCAATTCAGGGCGATGGTGATCTTACAATCACATTAACTCCTTTCCCTGAAAATGATGATTGTGGTAATGCTATTGCTATAAATGAAGTTACCGATCTTCCGTTTAGCACAACAATGGCAAATGTTAGCGGTCAAAATCCTGGTTGTGGCGGAGGTGCTCCTTACGATAT
Organism: Bacteroidales bacterium; assembly: GCA_029933495.1. Classification (GTDB taxonomy): domain Bacteria; phylum Bacteroidota; class Bacteroidia; order Bacteroidales; family JAADJA01; genus JAADJA01. Next base: position 438 of record JAOZOC010000792.1, on the reverse strand, counting down.
CTGGTATGCTTATACAGCTACAGTTACAGGAAGTGCTTCCTTTGACTTATGTGGAAGCACTTTTGATACGAGATTAGCAATTTGGGATGCTTGTGGTGGAAGCGTGCTTGCTTGTAATGACGATGATGATTATTGCGGTGCCGGTTCTCTTCAATCCTATATAACTATGGAAGTTACAGAAGGTGTTGTTTATTATGTTCAGGTTGGAGGATACGATACTGACATTGGTGATGGCGACCTGACTATTTCTGTTGTTCCGGAAGGAACAAATGATGACTGTGCTAATGCTACTCCTATAAATGAAGTTACCGACTTCCCTTTTACAACAATAGGAGCAACTCAAAGTGGTGAAAATCCCGGATGTGGTGGTACAGATCCGATTGACATTTGGTTTGCTTATACACCAACTGTTTCGGGAACGGCAACAATTGACCTTTG
>JAOZOC010000791.1 GCA_029933495.1 Bacteroidales bacterium | reverse complement strand
TTGCAACAATTGAAGCTTTTGAAGAAAACAGAGACTATCTGCTTTCCTTGCTTCCTGGCGATGCAACAAAAATTTCGGATGCAGCGAGAAATAGTATTTCGACTTTGAATGGTGGTGAGCTGTTGCAAAATATTCCAAACCCCTTCAGCGGAAAAACAAAAATCTTCTACAAATTAGAGAAAGAGGTTTTTGTTACAATAAATGTGTTCGACTACACAGGCAAACTAATTAATGACTACAATGAAGGCACAAAGCAGGAAGGAGTTCACAATGTTGAGTTTAACTCCAAAGGTCTGCCAACGGGTATGTACTTTTACTCAATAGACGTGAACGGAGTACGAAGTGATAGTAAAAAGATGATTGTGGAATAGGAAGGGGAGTTACAAGACCTGGAAATTAAACCTTATAATCTGTGGGGCTTTTCTGTTTGAGAGGCCTCGCAGTTTTTAAACCTTAATTATCGGATTTCATTTAACCCTAATTATCAATAATATAAATCCTAATAAATTATAGAAAAAACTGCTACAATGTGTTATTATCCATAAAGTTCAAGAAGGGTTATCTCCGGCTTCATTCCTACTCTTCCGGGATAGCCAACAACACCAAGACCTCTGTTTACATAAAGATATTTTGGTTTATAATCAGGCATTTTTTTATCGGAATATAATCCAGCCCAGTATTTATAGGCATATTGCGCCGGGCTCCATCTTACTCCTTTGATCTCAAAGCCAAACTGACCTCCGTGGGTATGGCCTGCAAGAGTAAGGTCGATATGAACATCCGATTGTCTGACCTTATACTGCCAGTGTGTGGGATCGTGGGAAAGAAGAATCTTGACCGGTACATCCTCAACACCCTGAACAGCCTCATCCAAATTACCAAACCTTTGGAAACGCGCGTATGAACCCCAGTTCTGCACTCCAATAATGGCAATTGAATCATCACCTTTTGTAATTATCTCATTCTCATTCAAAAGCAAATTCCATCCCAACCTTTTATTCAGGTCATACATCTGGGTCATGTTCTCCTCTTTAGCAGCATCAGACGGCCATGTTGAATAATCACCATAGTCGTGATTACCAAGAACGGAAAAGCTACCATATTTTGTTTTTATCTGTTTCAGGACATCTTCAAACTCAAATGCCTCATCAGTTCTGTAATTTACCAGATCGCCTGTAAAAAAGAACAAGTCGGGCTTAAGGTCATTAATCATCTTAACTGCCTCTGCAAGTTCATCATTCGAAAGCCAGTTGCCAAGATGCATATCGGCAAGCTGTACAATACGCAGGCCGCTAAACGATTCCGGCAGATTAGGAATTTTTACTTTTGTCTTAATAACATTGAAATCATAAACCCATCTGAACATCCCCGTAAAAAG
>JAOZOC010000251.1:0-5278 GCA_029933495.1 Bacteroidales bacterium | reverse complement strand
ATCATAAACCTTTGTATCACTCTGAGCAGTAACTGTAACGGCTGCAGTAGTGATAACACCAGTCCCATCTGTCACATAAGTAATGGTGTAGTTATTCCCACCATTGCCGTCAGAAATAACGAGTCCACTGGCTGTCATTGTTTTTCCAGTACCAACATCTTTCGTGTCGTATGTTTGGGTTGGTGCTGTCCCAACAACGTCAGGTGCAATAATCCCTGTAACAGCAGGTGCTACTGAAGAAGTAGTTGTCCCATCATAAACCTTTGTATCACTCTGAGCAGTAACTGTAACGGCTGCAGTAGTGATATCTGCATTTGCTGTCGGCATTCCTGTCAAAAATAAATGGTATTTTCCTGCATCAGCTCCTGTAATGGAAGCTGTTGTTATTGTTACTTGTTTTCCTGTTCCAACATTTTTATTGTCAAAATCAATCGTTAAACCTGTTAGTGTAACAATATCACCTGTTTTAACATCATCCAATGTAAGGTTGTTTGCTAGGAATGTAGCACTAGTATTTCCATCATAAACCTTATTATTTGCTGTGAATGTTCCGGTTATATACAATGGGCATTTACCAAGGTCAACTCCCGTTGCACTGGCATAAATACTACCTGTTTCATCAGAACCTAGAAGTTCGGTATAATAATCTGCATTGTTAGCCAAAGTCCAGGCATCGTTGGCAATAACAAAATCACCGGTACCTGAACCAGTCTGATCATGACTGAATGTTAATATTTGGTATTCAGTCCCTGCTACCCAATCTGTAAAACTACTTGTGTTAGGAGGTAGTGGTGTTCCTACTCCTGCGAATACAGCATAATTGTATCCACCACTTTGTACAGTAGCACCTTGTTGATATACATATGGATAGGCGCCTGCTGGAACAGCATTAGTAAGTGCAACATTATAGTTAGTTGACCATTTTATTGTAAACTGAACATTGGTCATTGTATAGCCAGTAAGTGTGGTTGTTGATTTCAATACAACCTCAAAATCACCACAGGATGTGGCATAAAGGCCAATGTCAATATAGCTGTTTCCTGCCGGGGGTCCGCTTACTCCCGGATCAGCATAAATATTAGCCGGTAGGTTTAAATCACCTGATGGATTATTAATTGTTATGGCTGATGTCCCATCCGCCATTGTATTCGCGGAAGTGTTCGCAAACAAACTTCCTGTAGTAATCATTACTACTGTAAAAATTGCAAAAAATCGTAAATACTTTTTCATAATACTTTAATTTTGATTAATACTAGATTCCTTGAAACCACCCCGCCAATTAAAGGCGGGGCGAATATTGTTTTATTGGTTGTTATTGAATAATTAATTTCTTTATTGTATTCAGATGATCACCTTTTACCTTGACAAAGTAGATTCCTTTATCAAAGTTGATTAGATTTATTTCTGTTTTGAATAAGCCGGCATTTTCGTGATAATCGTTTACGACTATCCCCCTGCCATGAATATCGAGAATGGAAATTGTCAGCAATTGTGATTTTTCCAGACTCATTTCCAAATAAACCGATCCTTTACTTGTCGGATTTGGGTAAATAGATAATCCGGTTTCTGACAGTTCGTTGATGTCAAGTATTGAAGTATGTATTGCTCCTGTCTTGTTTTCTCCAAACAGGGAAATATAATAGGAACCGTTATTGTTGTTCGTAAACGAATTGTCAGCAATAGTGATCTTCGTATCCAATGTAATGGGTTCTTCTTTTGTTATCGACATAAGCAATATCTCATCATTTGTTGAAAACAAAGATGGAAGTTCTACAGGTAATACTGAAACAAATGCAAGATACATCATTCCTTCTTCTTCTACCACATTTCCCTGTGCTGTTAATCCAAAACTGCTTTCCACATTCTCCAATAATGGGATTATCATATTATTGGTTTCCTTATTCCAACTTAGGGTAAATTGCACATTATCAACAAGGCCATCAGAAATTGCTTCATCTGTGTTGATCAATACCTGTAATTCATTTGCGGTTTCATTCAAATGGATATTTATGGGACCATCATTGATTACTTCTGATTTAGCTATTGCTCCGGGAATAACCGATGTGTAAACTAAAGTCAATATATTTGATCCGGTAAGTTTGGTGAGATTCCCTGCGATTATCCCTCTGTCATTACCTGATCCGCTGTATCTTACATTGTGATTCATCAAAACATCTTCGTCAAAGTAACCATCAGCAGACCCTGTTATAATTGTCGAGCCTGTCTCTGCAATTATTTTGGCTAATACCAATCCCCTGTCATTACTTCCTCCACTATAAATTAATTTTCCATCTGAATTTATATCCCCGGCAATTAATCCATAAATACCGGTTTCGAGTTCTATGGCCACTTCATCTGTGTCATATTTATAACAATTGCTAAGAACGGAAAAATCATAAGAAATTGTATTAGGCAAGGTAACCGGAGCTACTGACATAACTGGCATATGGTTCCTGGACCAAACTGCAAGGTAATAGTCCTGGCCAATAACTGCATTGTCAAAAATAACATCTATACTACCATCCTGATAAATCAGGGCTGCCCTTTTCTCAAGTACCACACTTTCATCCGTTGCATCACGGAGTTCGACTAGTATCCAATCAACTACATCCGCATCCAGTGGATCGGGCAGTGTTTCTGTTCCTGTATAATTCCAGGGAGGCCTGTTGAAAGGTTGTCCGGGTTGGTCGGTAAGAAGATAGGTATTCAGGTCGTTTTTCATTTGATGGGTGTCATCATCGTACGGCCCTTGTAAGAAGGCCTTTAGTTGGACTTCCACTTCGCTTTTTATTAAGCCGTTACTGTAGAAAACATTATAAGAATTCGTATTCCAGTCTGCAATCTCGCAATTGGCTACGTTAAACTCCAGATCGGCATTTCCTGAGATATACCAGAATTTGATATTAAAAAGTGTATCGTGGTTAGGGATATCAATCCCTTCCCCATTACCTCCGTTTACAGTCCAGCTATATGTATAAGTACCACTGCTACCATTGGAAAAGTATGAGCCATAACTAAGACTGTCGTGTATGTCCTCAATGCTGAAAAACTGCACAAGACTCTCATTGTAGTTAACCTCAAGTGTTATGGCACCAACATCAAGAAATCCGGTTACTTTTACGGGTACCAAAACATAGCTTAGCTGAGGTGCAGCAATGGTGTCAAGACTTACCGTAACATTGCCGCCCGGGATTTCAGTTATGTGTCCATCCACATAATAAGGGTTGATAGGGTTAAGATCCCAATCAGACATAATACAATTTACTTCATCGAAAGTAATATCCGTATCTGTTCCTGAATAGTTAAATTTTATATTGAACAGGACTTCGTTGTCAGCAAGGGTAACACCAGCTGACGTTGCATTCCAGGTAATTAATAATGCACCGGAGGTATTGTAAAACAATCCTGTTCCAAGTGCAGGGTTGATACCTGTAAGTTCAACAAACTGAAGTACCGGAGAGTCAAAATCGATTGTAAAGTCAAAAGCTCCTACGTTGTTGAAATTAGTTACAGTTACCGGTAGTATTACTTCATCACCGGCCTGTGCCGAAGTTGAACCAATAATAATATTGGTCATTGTTAACGGATCCTGAGTTACCTCACCATCTGTATAAGCTGTGTTCAGCACATTAAGGTCGTAATCAGCAACTTCACAGGCAGTTGTCAGGAAAGATAAATCGCTGTTCCCTCCATTGTAAGTGAATCTCATATTTAGTAAAACCCCATCAAGCTTGATTGTATCTCCCGGATAAGTTGCTGTCCAGATAATTGAGACACGTGCAGGGTTGGTGAGAATATTTACTCCAATGCCCGGCATATAAGGATTATTTATCTGATCGAAGGTCAGAATGGTATTATCGTATTCAATTTCAAAATTGAAGGAACCCACACCTAAAGCCACAGAGGAGAAATCCACATCAATGGGAACCTCCACATAGTTGTTTGGAGGTGATTGAGGTGTTTGGTTTAACTGACTGATAATGCTTATTGGAACCGGAGCAGTTGGGGCAATGCTACCGTCGAAATAAACTGTTGGAATAGCAACGCCATCAAAGTCAGCAATTTCAGAGGCTGCCTCAAGAAAATCAAAAGCACTGGAGCCTCCAAGATAATTAAAAGTCAATACAATAAGTTCCCCGTTAAAGTTTGCAAGGGGAGCTAGGCTTGTCCAGGAAATACCCAGGGTATATCCATTGGCCGATGGGTATGTATTAATATATGCACTTGATATAACCGAGCTTGTGAATGAGTTATAACCCAGTACATTTTCATCATATTCCAGGTTAATTGTAATAGCCCCCACATTAATGAAATTTGTTACATCAATGGGGATGTTAACAAGACCCGGAGACTCTTCATAGTCGGTAATAGTGACGGTTGCTGTTTGCCCCCTCGACAATTGAAAAGCCAGGGGAATAATAAATAGTAATATTAATATTTTTTTCATATCATGATGTTTTACAAGGTGAATAATCTGCTACAGAGCAATTAAAAGGAATCTGAACGCCGGTAACATCCGGCGTTCAGATCCTGATCATTACTTCATAAAGACAACACGAACAACATCGTTGAATTCGCTGCTTTCTCCCTGTACCATTATTTTACAGTAGTAAACACCTGTTGCCAGTCCGTATTCATCGGGAGTGAATTTTACTTTGTGGTCGCCCGATTTCTGAGGAGCATTTACAAGTGTTGTTACAAGATTACCAAGTGAATTAACAATGAGCAGTTTAACATCTCCATTTTCAGGAAGTGTATAATTGATGCTCAGAGTATTCTTCACAGGGTTAGGATAGCAGTCCAGAGCATAAAGCCCATCAAGTTGTGATATGTCGCTTTTTAGCTTGGCATTTACCTTATCAATACTCAGGTAAACATCATCCAGTACTTTACAATATAAATCTGCAAACTGGGTTTCGCTGCTAACAAAGAACAGGTCTTCATAATCATTGATATCTGTAATTGCTTCAACAATAAGTGTAAACAGCGTTCCGTCAGTTGGGATAACAAGCGGCTCGGTATCAGACCATGCCACATTGATCCATCCATCCTGAACTGTGTATAACATTCCTGGTATTGCAGTTTTCAGGTCTTTTACCTTTACAAGATTATCATCGTAAGTTAAATGAACTGTTACAGCACCAAGGGCGTAGTCAGCATTATTAAGTTTAACAGGTAGCACAAAGTCTTTGTTAACCGTTACATTCACAACATCATCATTAGGCACACTAAATGTTGATTTAGTGGATGGTGGTAAGTAAGAACCATTCACATCACT
>JAOZOC010000250.1 GCA_029933495.1 Bacteroidales bacterium | reverse complement strand
GAGTGTTAGGAATCGTATTTGGCATATCCATAAAAGAGGTTATTCCCCCCGCCACTGCAGCCCTGCTTTCGGTATAAATATCGGCCTTATGTGTAAGGCCCGGTTCACGGAAATGAACCTGGTCATCGATAACACCAGGAATAAGATATTTGCCTGCTACATCAACAATTATTGCATCAGAATCGCGAAAAGTGTTATCATTTTCTTTTACAATTTTCTCAATCAAGCCATCCCTGATCAGGACATTCCCTTTAAAAATCTCACCCTCATTAACTATCTTAGCATTAATAATGTAGTATCCGTTTTTCATCTTTCCCACTATTTAATATTATACAGTGCTGTGAACTTTGCAAAGATACTTAAAAAAGGTCTTGATATGGTTTGCATTAACTTTGAGACAGTAAATTACAGTCGTTGTTTTCAATGTTTTCGGTTAGGATTTACAACCCCTAATCCAACACGCATTCTACAACTCATCTCGTTTTTATATGAATAATGTGGATTAATCGGGAATTTGAGATTCTTCTCCAAAATTGTGTATAAGCTTTTGGTTTTTATCCTTGTTATCAACCTGTGAGTTCATGTCGAAGTCGGCTGATTTATAACCGATGCTGCCTGCCTGACTTTTCCAGACTGTCATGTCAGCCTGATTAATCTCTCCGTCCGAATTGGCATCGCCTCCAAACAATACAGCCTTACCATTGACATTTTTCTGCCCCGAATTATATGCCTGCGATATCCCTGTTGTAAAATTGTAAGTATAGATGCCATTATTCTGCAGGAGAGGATTTGCGGACAAAACTCCAAGATGATTCCGATGCAAGATAACAACATACAATTGATGAGAAATTGAATTGCTGAATTGAAGATTTGAATAGCCGTCAGTTCCAACCACAGAGCCGTTGTTAAGCAGCAGCGCAGCCTGTCGGTACACGGTTGCATCTTCAGTAGCAAATCCGGCATTTGTAGTGTCACGTAACTCTACTAACACCCAATCAACAACATTAGCTGGAAGGGTTGCTGCAGATTCTGTTCCGTTGTAACTCCAGGGTGGAGTATTATACGGCTGACTTAATGGTAATTCAGAGCTCAGACCGGCACTCATATTTACACCGCTAAACGGTCCTTCAAGACATGCAGTGAGTACAATATCCCTGACCTGTGGTACAGTTGATGATTCAACTTCCAATTTACATAAGACAGGCAGATGATCCGACATATAATAAATGGCATTTATCACAGAATCGGGTGCTGCTGTGTTGACAGGCTCATCAATAATTGCAATGTCAAAATGATTTCCGTCATTTCCTACAGCAAGGCAGCTATTGGGGATGTATGAAATTTTATTTGCTCCGTTCACAACATCATCTGTGAACAAAATAAAGTCAAACCGGTCATCAAGTCCGCCATATGCACCTCCTCCGAACTGAATTTTTCTCGGACTTTGTGTATGTATTGCTGAGTATTCCTCATGATCGTGCCAAACGCCTGAAGGAAGCGGATCAATTAAAGGATGTGAGCCTGAGTCGATAAGAGCATTGTACGCAGCTTCGGAGTGTGTGTAAAAGTTTAAATCTCCTCCAAAAAAAATATTTTCAGCATTTGGGATAGAATCGATATGTTGCTTGAAACGCATAACTTCTGCAAGCCTTTTTGCTTTATTCTCTGTACCCTGGCTTGCTTTCAGGTGAGCAGAATAAAAATAGAAAAAGATAGTATCATCGGTTGATTCAATGTCCCATGATTTGTAGTAAAGAACATATTCATTAATCTGTCTTAAGGCAGTTTCTATTGTATCCTGGGAATATAAAGTAAGCTTGTCGCTATTGTAAAATAGCATATTATCAGTGTCGAAGCCATCCGTAAAAGCGGCCTTTTGATAATTTGATGCTCCGTAAACATTAAGCCCGTCCTGAAGTAGAGATTCAGCACCTACGTCATTTATTAATTCTGTAATTAAAACAACATCAGCCCTGACATATTGATTTATTGTTCTGAAATACGAAACTCTTTGAGGAGTACTACCGGGGAAATTCAGAACATTATAATACATAACTTCTAAAGTATCCTGAGCAGCACTCTTCTTAATCGAAGAGATGCATAATAAAGAATAAAAACCAAAAATCAGGAGAAACAACCTGAAAATTTTCATACCTGATTTACTGAAAATAAATAAACTACCGACCGTCGCACTCTAATACTACAACTCACGGCAAGAAAAAACAAAAAAGCCGGAAAAATCCGGCCTTTTCTTAGTAGCGGGGGCAGGATTCGAACCTACGACCTTTGGGTTATGAGCCCAACGAGCTACCACTGCTCCACCCCGCAATATATTTTTTTCAATATGTTACAGAACCTTTATTTCTTTCTACCCGAATCGCCAACCTGTTGTACATCCGGGCAATCACTCCCAATACCTAATCTACACATCCTGCAATATATTTATGTACCTTTGCAGCGTCTTTTGCGGGTGCAAAGATAACAATTTTTTATTATTACAAATTTTTTATTTTATTATTTATGAGTCACAAGGCTGGATTTGTTAATATTATTGGTAATCCGAACGTAGGAAAATCAACACTGATGAACGCATTGGTTGGTGAAAAACTTTCAATAACAACCTCAAAAGCACAAACAACACGTCATCGTATTCTTGGAATCTTAAACAATGATGATTACCAGATTGTCTTTTCCGATCTTCCCGGGGTGATTACACCTCATTATAAACTGCAGGAAAAAATGATGAAATTCATCGACTCTGCAATGAAAGATGCTGACATATTTCTTTATATGGTAGAAGTAGGTGAAAAGAAATATAATGAGCAAATTGTTGAACAAATAAAAAAATCAAATGTTCCCGTAATTGTTATAATAAATAAAATTGATCTGTCGAAGCAAGATACAGTTGAGTTGCAGATAAAACACTGGGAAAGTGTGTTCAACAAAAGTACCGCTATTCCTGTTTCTGCATTATTAAACTTTAATACAGAAAAAGTTTTGAATACTATCGTTGAGCTATTGCCTGAGAATCCGCCCTATTACCCGAAGGATGAACTTACAGACAAATCAATAAGGTTCTTTATTTCGGAGATCATCCGCGAAAAGATTTTACTGTTCTACAAACAGGAAGTACCTTATTCCGTTGAAGTTGCAGTCGATTCATATAAAGAGAGCGAAAAGATAATCAGGATAGCTACATGGATATTTGTAACACGCGAATCGCAAAAGATGATAATTATAGGAAAAGGTGGAAGAGCAATAAAAAGAGTTGGAATAGAGGCTCGCAAGGATATTGAAGAATTTGTCGGGAAACAGGTACACCTTGAACTTAGTGTAAAGGTTGTAAAAGACTGGAGAGATAATGAGAGGCAGTTGAAGAGGTTTGGATATGAGGAATAAAGGGAGAGACAATTTATACATCCAAATATGACTAAAATCACAATAAGCAATAAAAAAATATAAATTATGTCAAATATATTAGCAATAGTAGGAAGGCCAAATGTGGGTAAATCTACTTTTTTCAACCGGCTTACCGAATCACGCCAGGCTATAGTAGAAGAAACAAGTGGTGTTACCCGTGACAGGCACTATGGCCATTCAGACTGGAATGGTGTCACTTTTTCTGTTATTGACACAGGCGGTTATGTTGTAGGCTCTGATGATATTTTTGAAGAAGAGATACGCAAGCAGGTTACTCTCGCTATTGAGGAGGCCGATGTAATTGCCTTTGTGGTTGATGTCAAAGACGGACTGACAACTCTGGATAAAGAGGTTGCTAACGTCCTCAGGCGAACAAAAAAGAAAGTTTTTGTTATTGCAAACAAAGTCGATAACCCCACCAGACTAGGTGATGCAGCAGAATTTTACGGCCTTGGTCTCGATGAGGTTTACTCCATTTCATCAATAAACGGAAGTGGAACCGGTGATCTTCTTGACGAAATCGTAAAAGAGTTTGATAAGAAAGTGGAAGAAAAGCTTCCCGACCTGCCGAGGTTTGCTGTTATAGGCAGGCCGAACGTCGGAAAATCATCACTTGTAAATGCACTCCTGGGAGATGAAAGAAACATTGTTACTCCTGTTGCCGGAACTACCAGAGATTCAATATATACGAGATATAATAGCTTTGGATTTGAGTTTCTGCTGGTTGATACTGCCGGTGTCAGAAAAAAAAGTAAGGTAAGAGAGAACATAGAGTTTTATTCTGTAATGCGCTCCATCAGGGCTATTGAAAACAGCGATGTCTGTATGCTGATGATTGATGCCACAGAAGGATTTGAGTCGCAGGATGTAAACATATTCCAGCTTATTCAGCGAAACAGGAAGGGTGTTGTAATTATCATTAACAAATGGGACCTTGTTGAGAAAGAGACAAATACTCATAAAGACTTTGAAGAAATGATCAGAGCTAAGATAGCTCCTTTTAATGATGTTCCAATAATATTCACATCTGTCCCAAAAAAGCAAAGAATACATAAGGCACTTGAAACAGCGACAACAGTATATAAGAATAAAGCCAGAAGTATCAGCACTTCAAAACTTAATGAATTGCTGTTACCAATTATTCACAGGACACCTCCACCTGCAACAAAAGGAAAATATATTAAAATAAAATATATAACCCAATTGAAAACTTCATTTCCTGCTTTTGTTTTTTTCTGCAATCTGCCTCAATATGTAAAAGACCCATACAAAAGGTTTATTGAAAATCAGCTAAGGAAAAATTTTGACTTTACAGGAGTTCCTGTTCAAATCTTTTTCAGAAAAAAGTAACAATGTCAGAAGGAATCAGAATTGATAAATGGTTGTGGGCTGTCAGAATATATAAAACAAGAAATCTGGCAGCTGATGCCTGCCGGGCTGGTAAGGTCAGAATAAATGATAAGCCGGTTAAACCAAGCCACGAAGTAAAGCTAAATGAAGCTATTGTAATCAATCTGACACCTTTAATAAAAACAGTTAAAGTAATTGGGATTCTTAAGAACAGGGTTGCTGCCAAACTGGTTGAGGATTATCTGGAAGATATGACACCACAAGAGGAATATGATAAATTAAAGCTAATGCGCGAATTGAACTATGAACACAGGAGGCGAGGAGAAGGCCGCCCAACAAAAAAGCAAAGGAGAATGATAGATATAATTAAAAAATCCAAGTTTTAAAAATAAACAACCAAAAGTATAACATATTACTTCTTGCCACGTTAGAACTTATTAAGAATTAAATAAAGGTTATCTCAATTTAGCAAATCATTAAACATTAATCATAAATTATTGTTTAATAAATCAAATAATAATTCACAAAAATAATTTAAATTCAAATTAGCGTAAAATGAAAAAATTTCTTTGGATACTATTAATTATTCCGTTTGCAATGAGTTGCAATCAGGAAAAAGTTAAGCAGCTTAAGGCTATAAATGACAGCCTCGTTGAACAGGAAAGCATGAA
>JAOZOC010000249.1 GCA_029933495.1 Bacteroidales bacterium | reverse complement strand
ATTGATGCAGACTATCGTGGTGAAATAAAGATAATTCTTGCAAACATTTCCAATGATGAGTTTGTTGTTAACGACGGCGAGCGTATCGCACAGATGGTCATTGCAAGTCACGAACAGGCCGAATGGATAGAAGTTGATGAATTGAAAGAGACAGAGCGGGGTGCAGGCGGATTTGGAAGTACCGGAACAAAGTAAATATTTGAGATTGAAGATTTAAAAAATTTATATGAATATCAAACTCCGAATATTAATATTAATAGTTTTTCCTTTAGTTATTTTCTCATGTAAATCAGGAGAAAAGTTATCTGGGAAGTCAGGAGAGAAAGAGGGAAAGGTCGAAGACAATTCTTCAGTCTATTATGATGCAACAAAAGCATACATAACGGGCAACTATGAGGAGGCGGAAAAGCTTTATAAAAAGTGTATCCAACTGAACAATAATGATGCTGCGGCGATGTTTGAGCTGGCCAAGATCAGTCTGATGAAGAACAATCGGCACGAAGCTCTGATATATGCCAGGCAGGCAACAAAAATTGATTCCGGAAATAAATTTTATATGTTGCTTTACGGAAGTCTGTTGCAATCCTTTGAACAGTATGATGCTGCGGTTAATGTTTTTAAAAGAGTTTTGGAGCTAAGCCCTAACAACCCTGACTATTACAATCGTCTGGCAGTAGCTTATATCTATGCCGGTAAGAATGATAAAGCTATCGAAACTTTTAACCAGCTTGAAGAAAAGATTGGCATTACTGAGGATATTTCCATGAAAAAGCAAAATCTTTATCTACAGGAAAACAACCCTGAGAAGGCTATTACCGAAATAGAGAAGCTGGTCGCTCAATATCCTAAGGAGACCCGCTTTTATGGTATTCTTGCCGAGATGTATCTTAACAACGGGATGAACGATAAGGCACTCGAGACATATCATATAATAAAAGAGCTCGATCCTGATGATCCATATATTCACGTCTCTTTGGCTGATTACTATAAAAAAAACGGAGAAGATAAAAAAGCATTTGAAGAGCTAAAAATAGGATTTTCCAACAAAAATCTTGACATTGACACGAAGGTTCAGATACTGCTTTCGTACTATACGGCCAATGAGTATTACAAAGACAATAAAGATGAGGCATTTCAGCTTGCGGAAATATTGATAAAGGTTCATCCCGATGATCCGAAAGCGTGGTCAATTTATGGTGATCTTCTTTATCAGGACGACCGTTTTGAGGATGCCCGCACCGCTTTCAGGACGGTTATCTCAATGGACAGCAGTAAATATGTCGTTTGGGAGCAACTTCTGTTTATCGATTCGCAGCTTGAAGATAATGATGCCCTGCTGGATGAAAGTGTGCGTACAATTGACCTGTTCCCCGAAATGCCCGTACCTTATCTGTTTGCCGGGGGTGTTTACTATATGAAAAAGGAGTGGGATAAATGTGTTGATATTTTGAGTGTAGGCGTTAATTATGTGGTTAACAATCCGCAACTTAAGGAGCAATTTCTAACATATCTTGGTGATGCATATAATCAGGTTGGAGATAACCAGAAATCAGATAAATGCTATGATGAGGTCCTGCAAATAAACCCTAATAATGACTTTGTTTTAAACAACTATGCCTATTATCTTTCCCTGCGGAATGAGAGGCTGGATAAGGCTGCCGAAATGGCTAAAAAATCGGTGGATTTGAAACCTAATAGTTCGGCTAATCTTGATACTTACGGTTGGGTTTTGTATATGAAAGGGAATTTCAGCGATGCCGAGTTTTTAATAAAAAGAGCCCTTGATAATGGCGGGGATAAGGATGCTGATGTACTGGAACATTATGGTGATATCTTGTGGAATCTTGACAGGAAAGATGAGGCTTTGCAATATTGGGAAAAGGCTAAGAATACAGGTGGTGGAGGATCAAAGAATCTTGACAGGAAGGTTAAGGAGAAGAAGTTGGTGGAATAGGGAAACTCAAAGCACAAAACTCAAAGCACAAATAAAAAGTTAAAATTCAAATAAAGTTCAATATTTAATTGATTTCAAGTGAAGATCAATATAGAAATAAAGATAATATTAACCATTGTCCTGCTTATTGCTGTTTTTACATCTTGTAAAACAACAAGAAGAGTAGTGAAAAAACCGCTTAAAGAGTATGGAGCAGATTATCTGTTTGAAAAACTGAAAGAGAATCAATTTAAGTTTGAAAATATTACTGCAAAATTTAGTCTTGATTTAATCAGTAACGGTAATAAAAACTCTTTAAAGGGTCAGATCAGGATAAGGAAAGACAGCGCCATTTGGATAAGCCTTTCGCCTGCTCTCGGTATTGAAATGGCAAGGATACTTATTACGAATGATTCGATTAAATTCATGAACCGGCTTAAAAAAACCTATTTTCTTGGTGATAACAGATTCGTGAAGGATTTTCTTAATTCCAATGTGGATTTTGATGTTTTGCAATCTCTGATTATTGGCAATGACCTGACTTACTACGAAGACGGCAAATTTAATGCAAGCTATGATAGTAAGGAGTACCACCTTGTTACGGCCGGAAGGCATAAGCTTAAAAAATATGTGAAGACAGCTGATGATGCCAGCCGTATTTTTATCCAGAATATCTATCTCAATCCGGAAACCTTCAAAATTACCCGTATGAAAATAAAGGAGACAGTTGAGAATAGCAGAAAATTAGAAGCTGAATACTCTGATTTCCAAGATATCAACGGGCAGTTATTCTCCGGAACTATTTATTATAACCTTTCAGCAGATAACCCCATTAATGTAAAGTTGAAATATTCAAAAATTACTGTTGATCAGCCTCAGAAATTTCCCTTTAAAATTCCTTCAAAGTATTCACGTATTCAATAATAGCTTATTTTTGAAGTTTTGATTTTATAACAACAATTATACAAATGAGGGATAGGGCTTACAATAGAAAAATATTTTTGTCAGCTGTTGTTTTCATGCTACTTGTCCTCCTGCCAGGTATCAACCCTCTTTTCTCACAGAACCAGAAAGCAAAATTACAGGCTTCAAAACAAAAGATTGAGAAAGAAATTGAATATAATAACAGGCTTCTGAATGAGACGAAAAAGACCCAAAAAACCACCCTTAATCAGCTTGTTATTTTGAATCAACAGATATCGAGCCGTGAAAAACTTATTCAAAATATAAACTCACAGATAAAAACGGTTGATGATCAAATAGTTCTCAACAATGAAATCCTGGCCGAGCTTAATAATGATCTGAAAAATCTTAAAGAGGAGTATGCAAAAATGATCTTTTATGCTTATAAAAATAGAAATTCATATGATAAGCTGATGTTTATTTTTTCGTCTAAAGATTTTAATCAGGCGTATAAAAGGATAAAATATTTTCAGCAATATACCGCATACAGACGCAATCAGGCAGAATTAATTGTAAAGACGGAAAATGAAATTAACGAAACATTAAAAAATCTGAAAGTCATTAAAGCAGAAAAGGTATTGCTGGTTCAGGTGGTTGAGGAGGAGAAGAGTAACCTTAGTCAGGAGAAGAGTCAACAAAACAGGACATTTAAGAAGTTAAATTCAAAGGAGAAGGAGCTGAAAGCTGCTATCAGAAAAAAGGAGAGGGCAGCAAGAAAGCTGGAAAGGGAGATTGAAAAGATTATTGCAGAGGAGATCAGGCTTGCGTCAGAAAAATCAGGTACAACCGAAACTTCCGGATTTGCTCTTACGCCTGCTGAACTTAAGCTTTCAAACGATTTTGCCTCAAACAAAGGACGACTGCCCTGGCCAGTAGAAAGAGGAATGATTTCCGGCACTTTCGGAACACATCCTCATCCGGTGTTGAAAAATGTTAAAATTAAAAATAATGGTATTGATATTCTTACAGCCAAAGCCACCAAAGCCAGGGCAATATTTGGTGGGGAGGTGACACGTGTCATTTCTATTCCTAGCTACTACTACGTTGTAATGGTAAGGCATGGTGAGTATTTGTCAGTTTACTCCAACCTTGTTGATGTATTTGTTAAAAAAGGCGATATGGTAACTGCAAAACAGGAAGTCGGGGTAATCCATACCGATATAAAAGATGCTAAAACAGAACTTCATTTCGAACTTTGGAAAGGGAAGTCACTCCTGAATCCGGAGAACTGGCTGGCGAAATAGGAATAGTTTTTATACTTTTGCTTAAAACTAAAACATTATGAATATAAAAAGACCAGGCAAACTTTTGATATTTTTTATTAGCTTTTTCATTTTACTGCTAACAAATTCTTGCAGAGAAAAGGATAGCTGGGAGGACTATATGCTTCACGAAAACATAAATAGAATAAAAGCAGTGGCGACTTTGCCGTCGGGCGAAATAATTGTGATTGGATATGTTATACGTGATGATGAAAACGGGCCCTCGATCGTAATAGTTAAATATCTGGAAAACGGCCTTATTGATCCTGATTTCGGGGAAGAAGGAGTAGTTTTTACCGACAGACAACTCAGCAGTTTCGGATCACTTATTTGCCAGGTGGCTATTTCTAATGAAGGGAGTATTATTTTTACGGCAAGTAATACACCGGAGAGTGGTGAGCCGGAATCTTTCATTGCGCGGTATTCCGCTGATGGTAATATTGATAACTCCTTTGGCAATATGGGTGTAAAAAAATACACTTCTGTTGCTGTTTACTCTTTAGGATTAATGGATAACAATAATATTTTGATAAGTGGGACTAAATCTTTTGAGACATCGCACAAAAAATTCTTTGTCTCTAAATTAGATGAAACCGGACAAGAAATTGCTGAGTTCGGCGATGACGGAACAGCTTCCTTTGATTTCAATCCTTACAATAGTAATTGTGTGTATCAAAAGGTACTGAATGACGGTAAAATACTTTTATTGGGCAATACGGAGGAAAGTCAAAATATTGTTCCAATGCTCAGGCTTCATCCCGATGGAAATTTGGATACGACCTTCAGCAGTGACGGAAAACTCCTTGCCGATATGGGATATGATATTGATGGAAATATCTGTATCAATAATACCGGAGATGACAAATATCTATTGCTAAGCATTATAGACTATGACGATTTGTTATTTGCAAGAATCAATCAAAATGGAAGTTTAGACAATGAATTTGGTCAGGAGGGAATAGCCGTCAATATGTGTTGCCCCGATAATCCTGTCTCCGCACGTTCCGTTTTTGTCCGGGGAAATGAGGGTTTTATTGTATTAGGAAGGGAAAGCAAAAGAGTTGTTTTAGCTGATGTTTTGCCAAACGGACAATTGAACGGTGCTTTCGGGGAGAATGGAATAGTGTCGTATAATTATGATGATTTTAATTCGGTTAGAAAGTTATCGGTAATAGAAAGTTATGAAAAAATCATTGTTACGGGAGAGTTGGATGTATATTATAATTATGGACTGGATCAGGATACTGATTTTTTCATTATGCGTTTTAATGAAGATGGAACCATTGAC
>JAOZOC010000011.1 GCA_029933495.1 Bacteroidales bacterium | reverse complement strand
GAGAGTTCCGTAGGAACGGCATATCTTTTTATATAAGTTTCAATAATAGTCCTGACAAATCTGTCGTTATAGTTTAAAAGAATCCTTATGCATAAAAACAGTATCTTTGTATACTAATTCTTAACAGGTTTGCTAAACAAAGCTGTTTAGAAGTAGTTAATACTCGAAGGAATCAGGTTTATTTTTTTGCAAACCTGATTTCCTTCGGTATAACAAGTATGATTTAAACTTTTATTTAATCCCAAAGATATGAACTCAAATATAAATCCGGTATTAGTTTTATTTGCTCTTCTCCTCACATTCAATGTCCATTCACAACTTTACTTTCAACAATCGGCAAGCAGGGGAGAGAAAGTAAATGTCATTGATGAGTCGAAGAACCAGTATGCCAATCCCTGGGCCGGTGGGATGAACTCCTGCCAGTTTGGTGAAATTGACCTGAACCTTGACGGCATAAAAGACCTGTTCGTATTCGACAGAAACGGTGACAGGATTCTTACATTTATCAACGGCGGCACTGCCGGAACCATTGATTACACCTTTGCTCCAGAATATCGTGATAAATTTCCTGAACTTTTTCAATGGGTTAAGCTTGTTGACTATAATATGGATGGAAAAGAGGATATCTTTGCATACTCACCCGGATTTGCAGGAATTCAGGTCTATAAAAATGTTTCAACGACCACATTGGAGTTTCAGCTTGAAGTCTATCCGTATATCACTTCATACCAGGGAGGCGGCGATGTAAATATTCTGACAACCTATGCTGATTATCCGGGAATTACCGATATTGACAATGACGGAGACATTGACATTATTACATTTTGGGGACTTGGTTCATTTGTTGAGTATCATCAGAACCAGTCAATGGAGAAATATGGTATCCCCGATTCGCTGGACTTTATTCAGGTTTCGGATTGCTGGGGCCATTTTGCCGAAAATGAGGAGTCAAACAAGCTTTATCTCGACACCTGTGTTGGCGGAGGATACAATCAGCTCAGCCTTATTCCCGATGAAACAAAAGACCGGCATACCGGTTCCACTTTCCTTTTCCTTGATTTGGATGACAATAATATCAAGGATCTACTGCTTGGGGATGTTGATTACCCTAACCTGATTCAACTCATAAATGGAGGTACCCTTGAAGAGGCATATATTACAAGCTATGATACTCTTTTCCCTTCGTATGACCAGACCGTCCATCTTTTCTCAATGCCGGTTGCAGCTTATATTGATATTGACAATGATGATGTTAAGGAATTGTTAGTTTCACCATTCGACCCGAGCCCGGTAACTTCTGAAAACTTTACAAGTGTCTGGCTTTATGATAATTCGGGCAGCAACAATAGTCCGGTTTTTGGTCTAGTGAAAGATAATTTCCTGCAGGAAGGAATGATTGACCTTGGAGCAGGTGCATACCCCGTTTTTTATGATTATGACAACGATGGACTTGCCGATCTTCTGATCTCAAATTTCGGATATTACATCTATTCGTATTACGAGCCGGGAATGTTGCTTCAATCGGTTTATTGGTCGGATATCGCATTGCTGCGAAATGCCGGAACTGCCTCTAATCCCTCCTTTGAGTTCGTTACACGTGACTATGCAGGACTGAGCAAGGAAAAACTTACCGGAATATATCCCACATTTGGTGATGTTGACGGCGACGGTGATACGGATATGATAATCGGGTTTGAAGAGGGCAGTTTGTGGTTTTATGAAAATATTGCAGGACAGGGTACAATTCCGCAGTATACCGGGCCGGTTAAGAACTACCAGAATATCAATGTCGGGTTTTTCAGTACTCCGCAACTTTTCGACCTGAATGAGGACGGACTTCTTGATCTTATTGTTGGTGAAAGAAAGGGAAATCTAAATTATTACGAAAATACCGGAACGGCAGCAAATCCCGTTTTTACGTATGTGACCGACAGTCTCGGCAAGGTGAATGTTACAGATAACTCGGTTTCGTATTACGGTTACAGCACGCCCTGTTTCTTCAAAGACCAGCAGGGTGATATAAAACTTATTGTCGGGTCGGAGCAGGGGAAAGTTTTTTATTTTGAAAACATTGATGGTAATCTCCAAGGAGCCTTCACGGAATCTGACGATCTTCACACTCTGATAAATGATGAACCTTTTGAGATTGAAAAGGGAATGCGCTCTGCCGCTGCCATTGCCGATTTGAATAGTGACGGCTGGCTCGACCTGATAACAGGAAATTATTCCGGCGGACTAAATTATTATGAAGGAGTTGAGAAACCTTATGTTTTTGGGGTTGAGGAAAGAGAATTCAATGCAGGAGATGTGAAGATTTATCCCAATCCGGCAGGTAATCAAATTCATATAACCATTTCTTCACCCGGGAATGCTCCTTTTGATTATACAGTTTACAGTATCACCGGAATTGTTGTAAAAAAAGGTAATATTGATGGCAGGGAGTCAATGATTGATATTTCAAACCTGAAACCGGGAATTTATTTCTTGGGAGTAAGTGCGACCGAAAATAATAAAGGTGTCGTTTATAAGAGGTTTGTTGTTATGGCGTCAGCCGGTTAAAATTAATAAATTGAAAGCGGCATGTTAATCTGCGCAAGCTTTTAGTCACTTCATTTCCGGGCATTCTTTAAAAAATAATTTGGGGTTACGCCTGCAATTGATTTAAAAACCCTGAAAAATGTTGCTTTTGAATTGAAACCTGCTTTGTTACCAATTGCGTCAATTGTAATCAGCTCCGATTCTTTACTGTACAACAGTCTTTTTGCCTCTGCAATACGGTATTCGTTTATAAATTCTATAAAAGATTTTCCGCTTACTGAATTTATTGCCCTGGATAAATATGTCCTGTTTGTGTTTAGTTTTTTAGCCAGTGTATTGATATTCAAGTCGGGATTAGTATATAATTTTTCGGTTTCCAGTAAAGATTCGACCTGTGAAAATAATCTGTTTTGGTTTTCGGTATCTTCATTTTGCATTTCTTCTATTTTGCTTTCTGAAGAAATATCTGCCGGTGGTTGTGCAGAAGAGATATTCTCCTTTCGGATAATATTCTGAAGTTGAATGTTCTTCTCTTCAATCTTTATTAGTTTTATATTCTCTTCAACTATTTTTTTGTGCGATTTTTTTATTTTTAAATATTGAACTGCTGTCGAAACCAAAATAGTAATTACCAGAAAAATGATAATTCCTGCAAGAATCAATCTGTTTTTGGAAGCTTCTAATTTCGATTCGTTCAATCTGTTTTTGGCTACTAATAGTTCAATTTCTGACTCAAACTTATCTATTTCATATAATATTTTCATTCTGGACGTTTGCTCAGCTTTTTCAGCATTGTAGCCCTTACTTTGAATATCTGTATATTTATTGAAAACCGACATCAGTTCTTTTGTTTTATCCAGTTTTACCAAAATAGTGATGTACATTTTATAATATGTATTCAGCTCTTTATAAGCGTATAAGCTATCAGCTATTTCGATGGATTTTTTTATGTAAGAAAGTGCCTTTTCGAAATTTTTACGATTGTATGAAATCATCGAAATACTATAATATATATTAGCTATGACCACCTGTTTTTCTATGCCCTTTTCCGTGTTCAGGCTTTTGTAATAGAAATATTCAGCTTTGTCGTATTCTTTGCCTTTTTCGTAAAATGCCCCAATATCATAATATATTCTTTGAAGAAAAAGTGTGTCCTTGATTTTTTCTCCAAACTCCATAGCCTTATTGAAGTATTTAATAGCCGTTTCTTCATCATTTAAATTCGAATAGCATATACCGAGGTTAGTAGAGTTTTTTTCCAATAAAAATGTATCTCTTACTAATTCGCAATAGTGTAAATTTTCCAGAGAGTATTTTATAGCAATTGAGTCATTGTTCACAAGGGAATTTACATAGCTTAAGGCTCTCAGTGTGTGAATTATATATGTGGTATCTTTTTCGTGTTTGAACTTTTTTAAGGCTGATAAATAGTAATCAGTTGCTATGTCGTGAGAATTTAGTTTTAAATATAACAATCCCAGAAAAAGACTGTTTTCCGCAATTTGAAAATCATCCTTCCTGCTTTTTGCATTTTCTAATTTAATTTTAAGTTCGGTTATGTAATCAGTTATGCTGTCATTTTTTATGTCAATATTATAAACTCTGTCATATTGTTCATATTTGCCATTGTCCTTTTGTGCTGATGTATTAAAAGTAATAAGCAGTAACAATACTATAATGAAATTTTTTTTCATTATAAAAATGACATTCCGTTTTGTTGATTTATAGCTTTCGATTCCTTTCATTGTTTATTTAGCACTCACTTACATCAGTAATAATATTGATAGATTTTGAAAGTCTCAATTTACCAATTGAGACTAATTATAACATAAAGAAGTATTGATTGATACAATGAGACCTATTTGATTTTTTATGCATCATTTTAACGAATACTTTTACAGCTTTAAAAAAGTACAAATTTAATTCAAATTATTATGAGGACAAAAATTACATTTATTTTGGCATTCGTATTTCTTGCATTTACCGTAAATGCACAGGGAAACAAAAGTACAAAAATTTTCTATCTTGCAGAAAGTTTTGAAACGGGAATCCCGGAAACCTGGACAATTGAGACTACCGGTGATTTATCCTGGGAACATGTATTTGATTATGCGATTGCCAATAGTACAGGGTATCCAAATAGTCATGTTGCAGGAATTTTAACGTCCCCTGCAGTAGATGTAACTTCTGCATCAGGTTTAAGTTTAATTTTTGATCATCATTTTTGGGGTATGGGCACAGCAACCGCAGTAGTTGAGGTTTTTGACGGTACTGACTGGGTAGGAGTTTCTTATGCCTCCAATTCCAACGAACAAGTAATTAATGTAACAGCTTATATAAATGACGCTTTTCAAGTAAGGTATATTTATGATGATGGAAATACCTGGGAATTGTTTTGGAAGTTATTTAATGTAGGAATTTACGAACAAGAAATTGAAGATTTAGCAGTTACATATATTAGTCCTTCAGCAACTCCTCCAGGCGAAACGGTCATTCCTCAGGTAACAGTTCGCAATTACGGAATGATGGCTATAAACTACACATATAGCCTTCAGGTTACAATTGCGGGTACAGATTATGATGTAGATTTAGACGATGCATATATTGGACAGATAGGTACTGGTTTTATAGTAGTTGATTGTCCGGAATGGGTAGTGCCAACGGAAGAAGGTGATTATGACATTACAGCAACAATTACATACGAATATGACGAAGACCCCAGTAACAATACAAAGGTGCTTACTTGCTCGGTAATGAATTATCCCGATGCAAGCGTTGGCAACAACAATGGTAAGTTTTACAAAGTAGATCTTGATAACGGAGACCTGACTGAATACGGAGGTTTTGAATCTATCCCTTTTTCTATGGCAGATGAATATGCAAACGACAGAGTGTACAGGATGACAGAATGGATGGATTTCCACGAAGTTGGGGTTGATGGTTCATTAACAAAAATAGATGAAGCTGATTTGTATGGTCAATGGACGGCATTGGGTTATGCACCCTTTAATTATGCAATGGCGTATGACTGGAATACCCAAAGGATGTATATTGCTGGCGATGATGGTGCAGGCTGGCCTGTTGGAAATCCGCATTTGGCTTATTTTGATCTTGAGACTTATACACTTACTTATGTTGGACAGATTAACAATACAGGAGCGATGATCGTGGGTATGGATTTTGCTGATGATGGATACTTGTATGGGGTTGGCCTTGATGGAAACTTATATAAAATGAATGTAGATGAATTTGAGGTTGAGATCGTAGGCTCTACTGGTTTCGGAGGGATTGATAAAGACTTCCAGGACGTATCTTACGACAGGGCCAGCCATGTTCTGTACGGAATATTCAGGTATGGCAGCCCCTGGTTAAGTCATTATGGAAGCATTAACACAGAAACAGGTGAGTTTACTGAAATTCAGAATTATGATATAAGTAATTATGTTTGCTTTGCTATAACAAGAGATCCGGTTCAGACTTATACTCTTACTTTTACGGTTGATGATGGAACAGATCCGATGGAAGGTGCAGAAATTGATATCAATGGAGAAACACTTACAACAAATGCCTCCGGAATCGCTTCACTTGAATTGGTAAATGGTGAGTATGACTATACCGTATCATATACAGGTTATTATGATTATGCCGGGACAGTGACTATTGAGGATGATAATGAAGATATTGCGATAACGATGGATGAAATAACCGGGATAAATTTAATTTCCAGTAAATTCAGTATATCCCCAAACCCTTCAAACGGAAATTATAAAATATCTTCGAAATCAAATTTCACTTTTGAGATATATAACATTAGCGGGATTAAAATTTATTCTGATAATGAGGGGAAAACAGAATCAACAATAGATATTACAGAACAACCTAAGGGGATATATTTCCTGAAAATCAGAGCGGGTTCAGATTTTCAAATATTTAAGTTAATTAAAGAGTGAATTGATTGATTGTTGCCCCGATCTGGAAAGGTCGGGGCTTTTTTCTTTTCTCTTTCTAATCTCATATAGTATTCATCACAAATTGAAAAGTGATACAATAAGACCACACTGTTTTTAACTAATAAAAAACTCCATGTCTTTTGACGGAATGTTATGCCGTGTGGAGGGAATATCCAATTTAGTATCAGGAGGTTGCTGTCACTGCTACTGCCGGCATAATAACTGCCACCATAACCGCAGCCTGTACGGCTTCCACTGCTTGTTTTGTAGCATCGCCTATCAGGTTTCCAGAGGTAATCTCCTTGATCCATTTTTTCTTTTCCCGAAGCTTTTTCTTGTCAAATAAATGTGAGAGAATTCCTGTGCTTTTACAAATGGCGATCGGCCAAAAGAGCTCCGGCAATAGCTTGGGGGTAATTAATACCAAAGAACATAGTGCCCTTTTTATTGCAAATGACCAGATGCCTGCTATATGGCAGACACCTGGCAATGATATGGAGACACTTTTATTTAATTTTGGAAAAATTCCCTGATAAACTTATTTCCCCATTAGTTATCCGATAATAGTAAGTGCCTGCTAGTAATTTACCTATATCTAATTTAATTGAATTTTTTCCGAGTGCAACATTCTCCTTCGAGATAACCAAAATTTTCCCCATTGAATTGTAAATTGATATTTGAACTTCAGTATTTCTTTGGCTGTTAAAATCAATAAAGACGAAATTATTCGCAGGATTAGGATAAACTTTCAGTTCCTGTTTTGTGTTTAATTCATATAATCTGGTCATTAATATAGTTGTGAAACTCCATACTTCTGACCACTCACTATTCCCGGTTGTATTGGATGCCATAACTCGCCAATAGTAAGTTGACTCATAATCAGGCAAAGTAAAATCAAAGTTCGTGCTTAATATCCCGCTTTCATCTGCGATTAAGTTTGTAAATGCATCATCTTCCGAGATTTGGAGATGATAGGTTTCTGCATCCTGTGCAATTTCCCAGGTAAATGTGGTTGCCAGCGGAATGCTTGTGGCTCCATCCAATGGGGAAATCAGCGTTGGTTGTGCAGGCAGGGATACATCATCAATAAAGTTTTGTGCATAAATCTTTAAACCGTCTGATTTATCTTCAATAAATACTGCAACAGACTGACCATTTACAGTTTCGGTTAAATGGATCCTTTTCTTATTGGCTTCATAGGTTGCCATTGGTTTGGTTTCTTCCGGCCATGCAAAATCTCCATTGCTGTCCAACAATAACACGTCTAATGTGGTTGGGGTGGCCCCATTGTCAAAACCTGTTTTTAACAAAAAGAATGGCTTGTCATCTATCAGGAATAAATCACTTGCATGTACTTTATCATCATTACTAATCGCATAAACCATTTTTGCATTGTCTGTTAATTGTCTTGCACCTGTTGATTTATCAAATTTTTGAACATATTCACCATACTCACTTTGGTTAGGATTGGTATAATTGCATATTGACCATACGTACTGCGAGCCGGGGGAAAATGCAATTTTTGTGTCCATCTCAAAATTGGTTTCATTAACATCAAAGTCCATCCCGTTAATTCCCCAGGGCAATGTCCCGTCAGGGTTTATCCTTTGTAAATACGAATCGAAGCGGTTTAAATGGCTGCCTTTATAGCCGAAATAAACAGTATCTGCATCTTGAGTGCCGCTGTATTCGGTATTATAAACAGTTGACGTGTTTGATAATTGAACAGATGAAGTCCATTGAGGTTCTCCTGCGTCATCAAATCTTTGCGCATAAACAGTAGAACTAATCCCATAATTGTAATTGTGAATAATCATGATAAAATCCCCATCAGATAATTCAAATAAATTGCCCGGTGACGTTTTCCCTGAACTCAATGTAACTGTTTGAATCTCTCCCCAAACAGCATTCCCGTCAGTATCGAATTTTTGCATATTAATTTCAGTATCGGCATTCCATGCAACTATAGCATCTCCGGATTGAAGCGGCAGAATTGATACCATAAAACCAGAGCCAAGGCTAATCCCTTCATCTCCCCATAGTTGTGTGCCTGCAGTATTGGTTTTATAAGCATAGCTTGAAAAATCGCCAGTACCGGTAACTCCCACATACAGGTTATCCTGATCATCAATAGTTACTGACATTATTGCTGTCCAGGTACTCATCGGAAGATTATTGCCCAATAATATTCCATCATCACCGAATTGTCTGTTTCCTAAAGCATCCAATAGTTGTAATCTCAATTCGTAATTTGCAGGTGCGGCAACTGATTTCCAGAAAACAACATAAATTTGCCCGTCAGATGTCCCGATGGCTTTCATATCGCTACTTTCTGATTCAACCACAAGTGTATTTACATCGGTATCAGTTGTCCATTGTGCATTCATATTAACTGTAATAAAAAATACAATTAATAAAGTCAGGTTTTTCATGATTACAATTTTTTAGTTTTGTTAATGCTACTATTATTTCAATAGTTCGATATTTTTTAGAGGAAATATGTGCTTTAGTGGCTGATATTTAAAATCTTATGTCACAAAAACTAATTCTAAATAAATTTCATCTGTTTGCTAAAATACAAAAAATTTTAAACAAGCATTATTGAATTTGTATAAGCTAAGTTCCCGTATATTGAATAACCTGCGTCGTCTTATTTATCTGCGACAGGAATAGTCCTATCATAACTACTACCATTCCTGCGATTTTGTTAATGCTAAAAAACTCGTCAAGCATTATGTAGGAAAAGATTGCGGTGAAAACTGGAATCAGGTTTGTAAGCATTCCGGTTTTGCTGACTCCAATTTCTTTTGTTGACATTGCAAAAAATACAAAAGCCAGTGAGGAACACAAAATAGCGAGTGAAAGTATCGAGCTTATGAGCTCAAAAGTTGGTGTGACTAATAAAAATTCCGGTAGTTCAAATATAAGGAACAGGGGCAGAAAGTAAATTGTCCCGATAAGGTTTTGTGTAGCTATAATGAAAAATGGAGAGTGTTTTGCGGTTAATCTTTTCAATAATATTGAGTACCATACTGCTGTAAGTACTGCCAGTGAAAGAAATGCAATCCCGGCCGGTGTTGCATTCAGGCTGAAATCTTTATTAATAAGCATCATCATAATACCTCCGAATGAGATAATTAGTCCAATGATGCTGAGCTTTGAGATTTTCTCCCTGAGAGAAAAAAATGCAACAACAGGTATAATCAGGGGAATCATTGAAATAAAGACAGCACTGATTGTTGGGGAGGAGTACTTTAGTCCGAAACTTTCTCCGATAAAGTAGAGAAATGGATTTAGCAGAGCGGATACTAAAAACAACTTCAGGTCGCCTTTTTTAATCTTCTCCATCTTGCCTAAAAGTTTCAGTCCGCCAAACATTAAAGCAGTTGAGATTAAAAGGCGCAGAAAAACTGTTGTAATAGGCGAATAGTATTTAAAAACAATGGATGTCCAGACAAAAGACATTCCCCAGAACAGCATAGCAAGCATGGCTACGAAGTAGATGTATATTTTTCTGTTTCCTTTTGTCATTCAGTTTGTGTTTTTAACAGACCCGCCAGATTTACCAGGCTCTCATTATTGCAAAGTTCCCAATTTAGCAGGTTTTTATAACAACTTGATTTCATTTATATATCCTTTGTGGTAAATATTTCTGCCACTAAGACAGAAAAACACAAAGAATCACAAAAAAGATATCTTCTTGTAGTTTTGTTGAGCAACTATTATTTAATACACCACCCCCACACTTCACTAGCTTGCGAAACCTTACAGGTCAGCACAACGCCTAACTCATAACGCCTAACCCTTATGATCTCCCTTTCTCATCCAGCATCTTTGTGCTGTGTTTCAATGTTCGTAGTATCAATGTAATCACAATTGAAATACCTAACGCATAAATTGAAACTCTGTAAAAATCCAATTTTCCGTATATGAAAAAATATCTCAGCTCATCAATAAAAGCAAAGCTCAACACAGTAGCCAGAACTCCTGAATACTCACGTCTTAAAACACTTTTAAAAGAAAATGGAACAACATTATTAAAATAATTTGAAAACGAAGGAATAAATGCAGGCACTTTTTTCGACCATTCAAGATATGTATCACCAAACTTGCGTTCCAGAAACCTCTCTTCGGCAAACATTATCCTCTCATAATAGAGCCAGAATGCCAGCGACACCGCAATAACAAACCAGATATTGAATGTAAAGATTACTATCCCTATCCACATCAGGTAATTGCCGAGATAGAGAGGATGCCTGACCGTAGAATAAATTCCCGTTACATTCAGCGACTCAGCCACTTGTTCGTCAGTATTTCTTCCGGATGTCCCTGCAGGGGTTGTAGCTATTGATATTGCCCGTATTATGAAACCGACAAAACTAACAGCTATTGCAATGATAGTAACAATAAGTTTTGTGGCATCTGAAAACGCCTCATAGTTCGTAAAGTAAACCACAGGTATTGCCAGAACAAACAGGATTACCGGTATTTGTCCGCGGTGCTTAAATAGGAAATTACCGCTTTTTTCGAATGAATGGATAAGTGCCATTAAATGTAAATTATGTTTATAATTGCCGCAAAAGTAGAAATTTATAACCATTATAAACACATATTGTTTATTTTTGCTCCCGATGTTTTCCCCGAATATCAAATATTGAAAAGCACTATTTCTAATTTTCTAAAACTATTTTTATGAAAAATTTTTATTTTCTAATTATCATCCTTGCTGCTGTTACAGCTAATATAGATTTAGTAGCTCAAAGTGTAAAACTATCCGAAACGGGTGAAAATGAAACTGTTGTTGTAAGAAATGATTATTCAGTACTAGAGCTGAGAAACAGAGTTTCCGGGTTTGGTTATATAAATGTTAAAACCGGGCAGGGTATTTTTTCAAAAATATCAATTGAAGGATACGGGTTCAGTATGGAGGATGGGAAACCTCAACTCCCGGTATTAAAGAAGATTATTGAAATTCCTGAGGGTGCTGTTATGCATCTGGTGGTTCAGAATGAAAAGTTTACTGACTATAATCTGGATGTGTTGAATATTGATAATAAACTTTTTCCTGCCCAGCCGTCGGTCTCAAAAAGCACTGATCCCGAAGATGTTCAATTCGTTTACGATCAGCAGGTTTACAATACTGACGATTTTTATTCCGTGGGTCTTGTGGGTGTTGAATATCTTGGTATTATGAGGGGTATCAGCATGGCCAGATTTAGTATTTCTCCATTTTCATATAATCCACTAACGAACATTTTACGCGTTTATACTGAACTTGATGTCAGGATTGACTTTGAAGGAGGCGATGTTAGCAAAACGATACAAACTAAAAGGCAACTGTTCTCGCCATATTTTGAAGGTGTTTATAAAATGATTTCTAATTATAAGGAAGAGATCACCGATGAATTGATTATGGATGAACCGGTGACCTATGTAATTGTAGCTGACCCTATGTTTGAATCTGCATTGCAGCCTTTCATACAGTGGAAAACAAAAAAAGGCTTTAATGTGATTGAAGCTTATACTGATAACCCGAATGTAGGCAACACAACAACTTCAATAAAATCGTATTTGCAGGGCTTGTATGATAATCCGGCAGCAGGGTACAATCCTCAGAGTTTTGTTCTGTTTGTAGGGGATGTTGCTCAGATACCTACATTTTCTGGTACAGCTGGAGGACACGTAACCGATCTTTATTATTGCGAATATACTGGTGATATTTTCCCTGAATGTTACTATGGAAGGTTTTCTGCTGAAACAATTCCACAATTACAACCACAGATTGATAAAACACTTGAGTACGAGAAATATCTGATGCCTGACCCGTCATATCTTGATGAGGTGGTTATGGTTGCCGGTGCTGATGCTTCTCACCAGTTGACCTGGGGTAATGGCCAGATAAATTATGGTACTGGCAATTATTTTAATGCAGCTCACGGGATTTTGTCACACACATACCTGCAACCTGAGCCTGCAGGTGGTAATTATTCCGCAAATATTCAGCAAAATGTCAGTGACGGAGTTTCTTATGCAAACTATACAGCACATTGCAGCCCAAATGGCTGGGCTGATCCGGGCTTTAGTATAGGAGATATTGCCGGATTATCAAATGCTCACAAATATTGCCTTATGGTTGGAAACTGCTGCTCTTCTCTAGAGTTTCAGACAAACTGTTTTGGCGAAGAGGTGCTGCGTGCTCAGGATAAAGGTGCTTTGGGTTATATTGGTGGTTCTAACAGTACTTATTGGGATGAGGATTTTTGGTGGGGAGTAGGTTATGAAACCGTTTCGGCAAATCCTGTTTATAACAGCGATCATCTTGGAGCCTATGACAGGACTTTTCACGATAATAGTGAGCCATTAAGCGAATGGTATGTTACTCAGGGGCAGATGCCTTCAGCAGGAAATCTTGCAGTTACTCAGTCGGGCTCATCACGCGAAACCTATTACTGGGAAATATATCATCTGATGGGTGATCCATCGGTAATGATTTATATGTCGCAGGCGCCTGTAACAAATGCAACTTATGCAAGCCTTATGCCTCTCGGTTCAACATCATTTACAGTTAATACTGAACCTTATGCTTATGTTGCAATCTCAAAGGATGGTGTTCTTTATGGAGCAGCAGTTGCAGATGCATCAGGAGTTGCCGATGTAACCCTTACTCCGATTACAGTTCCCGGAACAGCCGATGTTGTGGTTACAAGGCAAAACGGCCAACCCTATATAGGAACTGTAACCGTTGCATCACCTTCAGGCCCGTACCTCTCGATGGAAAGTTTCCAGATTGATGATAATGCAGGAAATAATAACGGGGAAGCCGATTATGATGAAACCGTTGCTTTTGATGTTACGATTGAGAATCTTGGAAGCTCAACAGCTACAAATGTTTCGGCTGTTCTTTCAACAACCGATACTTATGTTACAATTACAGATAATTCAAATAACTGGCCTGATATTCCGGCAGGAACCACCTCTACTCAGACCGGAGCATTTTCTTTCGATATTTCGGATGATATTTCCGATCAGTATGTAGTTGATTTTGATCTGGAAATGACTGACGGTACAGAAATCTGGAATTCTGTACTGTCAATTACCGTAAATGCTCCTCAACTTGAACTTTTAGGTAATATGTTGATTGATGACGTTGCAGGTGGAAATGGAAACGGACGTCTTGATCCGGGAGAGACGGCCGATATTACTATGGTCGTTTCAAACAACGGGCACAGCAACTCTCCATCAGCGGTGGCATCTCTCTCCTCTGTCAGTCCTTATATCACGATTAATTCAGGTAGCAATCTTCTCGGTGCGATTAGTGCCGGAGGTTCGTTAAATGCAACATACAATATTGCCTGTGATGTTTCTACTCCAATGGGGACAGTAGTGGACTTTACGCTGGATGTTGCTGCCGGAAATTACGGCGTTTCAAAAGCATATTATGAGTCTGTTGGACTGATAGTTGAAGACTGGGAGACAGGTGATTTCAGTAAATTCCCATGGGTTTTTGGCGGAGATGCCGACTGGACTTTGGTGACTGTTGATCCTTATGAAGGTATATATTCGGCAAAATCGGGTACAATTGATCATAACCAGACATCCGAATTATTCGTAACACTTGAAACCACAGTTGATGATACAATTTCTTTCTACCGGAAGGTTTCTTCTGAGAGTGGGTATGATTTTCTGCAATTCTGGATTGACGGAACTATGGCAGCATCGTGGTCGGGAGAAGTAGCCTGGAGTGAAGTTAAGTATTTTGTAGCTACGGGTGTGCATTCATTTAAATGGATTTATGATAAAGACGGTTCAACTAATTCAGGCTCTGATTGCGCCTGGGTTGACTTTATTGTATTTCCTCCTATTGCACCAATTGAACCGGATATTGCTGTTGATCCTTTGTTTATTGATTTTGGGGAAGTACCTGTTGGTTCATCCTCAACCGAAACATTCACAATTTCCAATAGTGGAAGTGATAACCTTACAGGGACCATTAATTCACCTGCCCCGTTCACCGTCAGCGAAAGCAATAAGTCATCTTTTAAAGAAGACGGGAAGAACTCCTTAAGTTATACTGTTAATCCTGGAAGCAGCAAAGAATTCGATATTACTTTCGCTCCAACAAGTGTAAATTGCTTTAGTGATAATGTTTATGTCCTGAGCAACGATCCCGATAGTCCGAGTATCAATATTGCCGTTACAGGCTGTGGAATGACTGGTCCCGATCTGGTGTATTCGCCAGGCAGTTTTGAAAAATGGCTCGCACCCGGTGAATCAGCTTCTGATATGCTTGCCTTAAATAATAATGGCGATCAGCAACTTAATTATGATGCCCAGGTGGTTTATACAGATGACTCGAAGAGTGTTGTTACGGTTTATCCGGCATCAAACAACTATTCAACAGGAACAACCGACGGAACATCTAAAACCGAAACAAGTCTTATCAAAGGATTGGATACTGAAGACGGCTGGTTTAAATTTGATGTCAGCAGTATTCCTGCCGGCTCAACAATAAACAGTATTGAATTACACGGGTATGTGAATCAGACTAATTATCCATTCTGGAGTGCGACATCTTTACCAATGGATCCGGTAACTGCGACTGCATCAGAAATAAAGAACTGGATTCAGAATCATACAGTTACAGATTCAGCCTATTATTACGGGAATGAATCAAGCAGCTTTGCTACAGGATGGCATCACTGGCCATTAAACTCAAGAGCCAATAATGATCTGGAAGCCTCATTGTCCAACGGCTTGTTTGCAATTGGAATGGACTCTCGTGATAACTCAGCTACCTATTATATTGTTTTTGACGGATGGGATGAAGCAAACCCACCTTACCTTGTAATTGATTATACTTATAACCCTCCCTATAACTGGCTGACCATTGAGGGAGGCCCTTCAGCATCCGGTTCAGTTGATGCAGGCGGGCATACAAATATTAACGTTGGGTTTGATGCAGGAACATTAACCGAAGGTATTTACTTGGCAGATATATATTTAAGCAGTAATGATCCTGACGAACCATTGGTTACTATTCCAGTGACTCTAAATGTTGTGAATGGATACAATGTTAACCTGACTGTTTTCCTTGAAGGCCCTTTTGAAGGAACCCAAATGAATACGGTTTTACAGGGATTAAGCGATTTTTCACAAACACAGCCCTTCAATGTTGCCCCGTGGAATTATGGTGGTACAGAGACGATTTCGGGTAACACTGACGATGTTGTTGACTGGGTTCTGGTGGAGCTGCGTGATGCAGTTAACGCTTCCGGCGCAGATGCAGGGACAAGAATAGAACGCCGGGCAGGATTACTGTTAAATGATGGTTCTGTAGTTTCTTCGGATGGAACATCGCAATTGCTTTTTACTGCACAATCAGTTAATGGCTTGTTTGCGGTTATTCATTCCCGTAATCATCTTTCTGTATTATCAGCAAATGCATTGACCGGAATTGGCGGTAATTATTCTTATGATTTTTCGGGTTTCGTAAATGCTGCTTTTGGTACTGATGCTCTAAAACAGTTATCAGCAACGATTTGGGGTTTATACTCAGGTGACGGTAACTGTGACGGCCATATTAACGAAACCGACCTCCCGTTGTGGAAAACAGAAGCAGGGAAAGCAGGGTATAACCTTATGGATTATAACTTTGACGGCCAGGTTGACAATGTTGACAAAGATGATTTATGGCTCGAAAATATCGGTACCGATTGTCAGGTGCCTGAATGATTCTGTAAATAATCGTTACTTAAAGAGTAAATTTTCATTATTTTTGTAAAAAACAATGAAAACTTCAGGATTCTTTTGTGAATGGTAGTTTTACCGTGACAAAAAATTAATACAATACTAAATTACAATATTTGGGTTTCAGCATATAAAATTATTTACTTTTGGCCTGTTAATTTTTAATTCAGTCGGGTAAATAATGAAGTTGACCGGAGAAATATCAAAACATAATTTCATTGCACTGTTATGGCATGCGGGCTTTCTGGCTTTTGCAAAGAATTTTATGGATGTTGATACTGTTATTCCTGCCATGCTAGTTGATGCCGGAGGAAGTGCAGTGCAAATTGGTATTATGTCGGCAATAATGCTTGGCGGTTCGAGTTTTACACAACTTATATTTGCCCCCTTTGTCAGTAACCATCATTTTAAGAAAAAATTCCTGTTGCTTGGTATTAATTCCAGAATCCTTGCTTTATTTGGAATGGGAATATTACTTTTTTTTCCTTCACTGATTAAAAGTTCAAATCTCGTCTGGCTGATCTTTATTCTGATAACGATTTTTTCACTTGGTGGTGCTTTTGCAAATGTCAGCTATACTGATATTTTGGGTAAGTCGGTTTTGAAGGATTCACGAAAATCATTTTTTTCAATAAAGCAGGTTGTAACCGGAGTTATACTTCTGATTTCTGCATTGATTGCGAAAAAGGTATTGACTGCCTATGATTATCCGGCCAATTACGGCTATATGTTTTTCATTGCTTTCGGCAGCCTTTTTATTGCATCACTTGGGTTCTGGAATCTAAAAGAAGTTATACCATCCAAATTGACTGTCAAAGGACCAAAACATTTTTTTCATCTTATCAGGACAGAGATTAAGCAAAATCCGAGATTGAAATATTTTCTTGGGTTTATAAACACAATGGGTGTAAGCCTGACACTTCTTCCTTTTGTTATCCTATATGCAAAAGAACACCAGGTTTTTGACAGTTCCGACACAGGCATCTTTTTGCTATTCAAAGTTGTCGGAAGCGTGGTAACCGGATTTATTCTCTTTCTTCTTGCCGGGAAGTATAAATACAGATATCTGCTTTATGGAAGTGCCACTCTTGCACTTTTAGTTTCGATGTTGCTACTTTTACAGATAGAGATTCCATCACTTGCAATTATCTTTTTTATTGGCGGCATAATGTACACAGGTTACAGCATTTCGATGAACGGCGTTTTGCTTGAAGTTTCGGGAGTTAAAAACAGAACTCTTTACACAGGCATTGCAGGAGCAGGGAATATTTTGCCGGCTATCTTTCCGTTATTTAGCGGTTGGCTTATCAAACATTATGGATTCCAGCCATTTTTTATTGTTTTTATTGTCATAATACTGACATCATTGTTTTTTATCTACAAACTGAATTGCAGGAAGTGAAATTTTTAAGAGGGATTTAAATCTTAATGATTTTATAAATTTACAAACCTGATTCCTTCGGTATAAAATAATTTATTCCAAATATTTCAAACTTATAAACTATTGATTTACTTTTGCCTCATTGTAAACAATAAAAAAATAAGATAATGCCGACAATATCACAAAAAGGCAGACAAATGCCTGAATCACCGATACGTAAACTGGTTCCTTTTGCGGAAGCAGCAAAGAAAAGAGGAGTTAAGGTCTATCATCTCAACATAGGCCAGCCCGACATTGAAACACCGGAAGTTGCACTGAACGCAATCCGTAATTTTGATGAAAAAGTTGTTGAGTACAGCCATTCTGCCGGTATAATTTCATACAGGGAGAAACTGGTTGAATATTATAAAAAATATGATATCAATATTACTGTTGATGACATAATTATTACAGCAGGAGCATCGGAAGCCATCCTCTTTGCTATGAACTCAACTATGGATGAGGGTGATGAAATTATCATACCGGAACCTTTTTATGCAAACTACAACGGTTTTGCAGTAAATGCCGGAGTGAAAGTCGTTCCTATTCCGTCGAGCATAGAAACCGGATTCGCCTTGCCTCCCATATCGGAGTTTGAAAAGGTTATCACACCCCGGACGAAAGCCATAATGGTTTGTAATCCAAACAATCCAACAGGTTATCTTTACTCTAAAGAGGAAGCTGAAACACTCAGGGACATAGCCTTGAAATATGACCTGTATCTTTTTGCTGATGAGGTTTACAGAGAATTTTGCTATGATGAAAAGGATCATGTTTCAGTGATGCATCTCGAAGGACTTGATAAGAATGTGGTTTTGATTGATTCTGTATCCAAAAGATACAGCGCCTGCGGATTCCGAATCGGAGCGATGATATCGAAAAATAAGGAGTTGATGGCAACTGCGATGAAGTTTGCTCAGGCAAGGCTTAGTCCTCCGTCGTTTGGTCAGGTAGCTGCCGAAGCTGCAATAGACACTCCGGATGAGTATTTTGTTTTGGTACTGGATGAATATCTGTCAAGAAGAGATATAGTTGTTGAAGCAATTAACAATATGGAAGGAGCTTTCTGTCCCAATCCTTCTGGAGCGTTTTATGTTGTTGCAAAACTTCCTATTGATGATTCTGACATTTTCTGCCGGTGGTTGCTCGAAGATTTCAACTTTAATGGAGAAACAGTTATGCTGGCTCCTGCAACCGGATTTTATGCTACAAAAGGTAGGGGAATGGACGAAGTCAGGATAAGTTATGTGCTGAATGTTGGTGACCTTAGAGGTTCGATGAGATGCCTTGAAGAGGCATTGAAAGTTTATCCGGGAAGAAAGATATAATTATTAAAGGGTCAGG
>JAOZOC010000790.1 GCA_029933495.1 Bacteroidales bacterium | reverse complement strand
TTTCACTGTTTACGGAAACAGAGTTTTTAAAAGCATTCCGGTTAATATAACTGATGTCACTATCTGATAAAAAATAGCTTAACATATTTTCGATACGTATCAGTTCGTTGGTGGCAGAGGAGAAAATTTCACCTCCTGTTTGTTCATCAATTCCAGGCAACAGGATATTAAATCTTGTACCCATACTGAAGATGCTGTTTTGGTAGGTATTCATTTACTGTTTTTCAAATGTCAGTCCATTGTCTAAAAGGGCAGACACTGGCTGCCCTATCTCAGGAAATGTTAAATAAAATTGTCTGAATAGTTTTAAATTTCTGGCAGACAGGCCATTTTTGTCAAGTTTTATTGATAATGTTTGTATGAGTTTTGTTCCATATTTTGCCCGGTCTTGTCCATTTTGCTCATATTCAACAATATATTTTCCTATTAGCCAGTTGCGGATGGTCAGTAGCTGATTTACTGCTTTATTAGCACTATATTTTAGATTATTGTCAATTAAATGAATTTGCCCAACGAGTTGTTCTATTTTCATTTTATTAGTATTTCAATTATGCTAAATACTTGTCTTTGTCTTCCTCAATCAAAGAGAATTCTTAAACAAATGCTTAATTTGAACCCAATCTCTATACCTGAACTTCCCATCCCTTCTCATACTCCCTTCCCCAAAAGTTCATAGCTTCATCATCATTCAGTATCCTTCCGTTTTCGGGGTTTATTGTGAGGCTGCGTCCTGTTTCCTGGGCAATATTTCCCAACTGGCAAATTGTTACACTTATATTTCCTTCATCAATGGGAGAATTTTGCTTTTCACCGTTTCTGATTGCATTCAGGAAGTTTGCAATATGAAGTTTCTCAAGGTCGCCGCCGCCAACAGTGTTCATTGTTGCGTTTTCAGTGCCGGCTTTCGCTTCTTTTATAAGCTTGCCACCTTTGTCGTAAATTTCATATCCGCTCCTGTCTATTATTGCAGTTCCTTCGGTGCCTGATATTATTGCACCCCTTCCACGGCCATACAATCCGTATCCGTTACAGCTTTTCCCTTCCCAGACAATGGTTTTATCATCTGCAAAATCGAAACTTGCTATTTGAGTGTCAAAAAATTCCCAGTCATCTTTGAAAACATATCTCCCGCCGCTTGAAACAGCCCTGACAGGATATTTGACATCCAAAGCCCAACGGCAGATATCAACCTCATGTGTTCCGTTGTTCAATATTTCGCCTGTACCCCAGTTCCTGAACCAGTGCCAGTTATAATGGACGATATTATCTTTATACTCTTTTCGGGGAGCCGGGCCCTGATAAAGGTCCCAGTCGAGCCATTCGGGAACCGGTACGGGTTTCCCAATCCCAATCGAACCGCGGGTATTTGCATACCAGGCTTTCCCATAAT
>JAOZOC010000789.1 GCA_029933495.1 Bacteroidales bacterium | reverse complement strand
TCAACGGCTGCTTCGGTATGTCCTGCTCTGACAAGAACACCACCGGTTTTATATTCAAGAGGAAAAACATGACCCGGACGATTAAAATCACCTGAAACTGATTTTATATCCAGAACTTTTTTAATTGTCATAGCTCTTTCCTGGGCTGAAATACCTGTTGTAGTGGTTGCAGCATCAATGGATACAGTAAAAGCAGTTTTATGAGTATCGCTATTATCACTAACCATCACACCAATATTTAGCTCCGTCAATCGCTCTTTAACAATCGGCATACAAATCAATCCTCCTCCGAATTTTGCCATAAAATTAATTGCTTCCGGCGTTACTTTCTCGGCTGCCATCACGAGATCACCTTCGTTTTCTCTTCTCTCATCATCAACAACTACGACCATCTTTCCCTGATGGATGTCGGATAAAGCTTCTTCAATTGTGTTAAACCTGCTCATTTTTGTTTTGTATTTTTTGTTATCATTAAAAAAAACCGTTCTCTTTTAGAAAGGCTTCATCAATCTTTGATTTCTTTGTATTTATTTCTCTGTTAAGGGTAAATTTCTCAACATATTTTCCTATCATATCACATTCAATGTTTACTTTATCGCCCTGTTGCCTTTTCAGCAAAGTTGTCACGCCTGAAGTGTGCGGAATTATACCCACAGTAAATGAACTTTCATTAACATCTACAACTGTCAGGCTTATTCCGTCAATTGCAACCGAACCTTTATGAATGATATATTTAAGAACTGAAGTTTCAGCTTCAATCGTAACCATAGTTGCAATATCCTCTTTCCGAAAATCTCTAACTACACCTATCCCGTCAATATGGCCGGATACAAGATGGCCACCAAGCCTGTCTCCAAGCTTCAGTGCTCTCTCAAGGTTAAGATTTGTTCCAGAAGAAATATCTACAAGATTTGTACTGCGCATTGTCTCTGCCATAGCATCAACAGCAAATGTATCACCCGAAAAAGAGGTTACAGTTAGGCACACACCATTAGCAGAAATACTGTCACCTACTTTCAAGCCGTCAAGCACCTTTTTTGCAGAAACATAAATCACTGCCGATTTCCTGCCCTGCGTAACAGATTTAACAACTCCTATTTCTTCAATTAATCCTGTGAACATAGTTTATTTTGCTAAATAAGATTCAATTACTATATCTTCATCTATTCTCTCAACCCTATCAATATTCAATAAAAAGGCATTGCTGATTCTTTTTACTCCTTCCCCACCAATCGGAGTTAGCGATTCGGCTCCTCCAATTATTTTTGGAGATATAAATGATATAAGTTTATCAGGTATCCTATCTGAGATTACAGAATAATTAAGTGTGCTTCCCCCTTCAATCATAACACTATCAATCCCTTCTTTCCACAACTCCTTCATCAGGAAGT
>JAOZOC010000248.1 GCA_029933495.1 Bacteroidales bacterium | reverse complement strand
TCGCACCAATTTTTATCAACAGAAAATTATTAACTTAATAACATAATATGCAAAAGCTATTTCCTGACAAATGAAGCCTTTTTAACTTTAAATTTTGATGGAACTCTCATAGCCTGCATCATCTGCATACGCTCAGGATTCGCATTGGGATTCTGTCCGTTTCCCATACCATTCCTGCCTTTGCCTCCTCCACCACCGCCTCTGCCTCCCATTTGGCCCTGTGCTTGTGAACTACCTTGAGGATTCATAGATTCAAAATCAACAGAACCCGTTTCAAAACCAAAACTAAAGTAATTCTGCTGCTCATTTAAAAATTCAGTTGGATTGGCAAATATCATTTTTAAAGGGATCAATGCTTCCCATATCATTTCATTTGAATTATTAATATGCAGGACAACATTAATACCATTATCATTTTTATTGTTGAGAACAACCTTGTCAGGATATTTAAAAAACCCTTCAACTTCCATATCAACCAAACCAATTAGAAATTTACTGTTAACTAATTCTCTATACGAATCCGCATTTTTTTTCTGACCATCCTTTTGCCTGTTGTTCATCTCTTTATTCATAATTTGAGGATCTCTTTTTACGGGACAAGTTACAGAAAGCTGTTTTTTACTTTTCCCCACAGTGTCCATCCAGAAAGTGAGGCCTGTTAACAAAATTTTCTTTTGCAGAACCTCATCATCAATCTTTATTTTAACATATAAGTTCTTGTCATCGTTTGAAAGTCCGTAGATCATTTTAGCACTTGAATTATAGTGCATAACTCCGTTCCAATCATTGTCATAACCATCAATAACAAAAATGCTATCCTGCAAGGCATTGTTAACGATCTGCGCATTTGTGTTTTCAATCGAAAACAAAAATATTGCTATTAAAAAGACAAATTTTATTTTACTCATATTTTTTATTTTTTTAAGATTTACCTTTGAACATTGGTATTTTCATAAATTTTTTCTTCTGCTCATCAGTTAACACCGACTTAATCTCTTTCACTGTTGAGTCCCAATTCTGTTTCATACTCTTCCACATTCCATCTCTCATATCATCATTTCTCTTTTGTAGTACCTCAATTTTTTTCTTTTGGTCATCAGTCAAATCAAACCTGTTCAAAGCAAAATAGTACCCCGGAGCATGATTTTTTTTGCCAGGCTTAATCATTATTTTATCATACTCTTCTCTTTGTTCATCGGTAAGGATATCTCTTATCTCTTTAGTTGATGCCTCCCATCTCGATTCGCGGAGTTCCTGCATCTGATCAATCTTTTTCTGTCTTTTTTCCATTATCACATCTATTTGCTCCTGCTGATCATCGGTCAAATCAAGCTGACTTAACATCCTTGGCATTGCGGGCATTCCACTTTGTAAATTTCCGTATGCAACACCTTTGGTGCTTGCTTTGCCTTTAATACTGGTTCTTCCATCCCGGGCTGGTAATCCTTTCTTTATCATTACTTCTCTTTTCATCCCCATCTTATCAAAATTTCCGGCTCTCTCGTATTTACCTCTAACAAAATGATCTTCATATCCGAATCTAGGCCCATAATTTACACTCATTTCCATTCTTTCCTTCATTGTATTTTTGTGTATCGATTTTCCGATCAGAAGCAAAACGGATCCCCCTATAATGATTCCTATTGCAATGGCTGCTGATAGTAATAAATAATCTTTTGTTGTTTTCATCTTTTTAGTGTTTTTAGAGTTTAACTATTTTTATTAATTTTTTATGTGGCAAAATTGCAACCTACATTGTCATCGTGCAAAGCAAATCGACGAAACGACTAAAATAATAGACGGAGAGGGGGAAATAAATATTCAGAGATAGCAATATCTGTGAAACAGTGCAAAAATGAGAATCAAAGTTATTGCTTTTTATATTCTCTCATTCGTTTCGTCGGTTCAATTGTAGGAAAACCTTTCCATAATTCATCTGTAAAATAATCGGTGTA
Organism: Bacteroidales bacterium; assembly: GCA_029933495.1. GTDB lineage: Bacteria > Bacteroidota > Bacteroidia > Bacteroidales > JAADJA01 > JAADJA01. Next base: position 3,543 of record JAOZOC010000248.1, on the reverse strand, counting down.
AATTATTTTCATACTTCTTTTTTGCTCAAAATCGGCAAACTGCTTATTTGTTATCTTCTTGTCATCCAGAAGTAACATCTCAATTGACTCTTCTGATGATACTATGAAATTGATTTTCACTTTAATCTCTTTCAATTGTTTATCAAAAAGAAACCGTTCTTTTTTCTTTACTAATGATACAGATCTGTTTACACTAAAGTTTGTGCCTATTTTTTTAGAAAAATATTTCAAATAATAACTGTCACCTTCCTTCTCAAAATAGATAGAACCACTAAAATGATTCATAGTGTACCCAACTCCAAAGAGATGAAAGTCTTTCCCAACTTTCCCTTCATCATATTGATAGTCTGCTCTGATTAATGCATAAGTAATCATTGATATATAAACTCTACCAATAAATTTTCCATTCTTTTTTGGCACAAAATCAATGATATAAACATCTTCTCCCTTTACTTTTGTTCCTCCGGCAAGAGTATAAGTGTATCTTCCCGTATTGTATAAAAACTCCCAGCTCTCTTTGTCATCCATTGAACTGTACCTAAGTCTGTATCTAATGTTTCTGTTATAATAATTTGTTTTAATAGTATTCGTTTTGCTTTCTGCAACAGAATCCTTATTTATTTCGTCATCCTCATCCTCAATATCAAGTTTTTGACTCAAAATTCCGCTTTTAACTTTCCAATACTCATTTTCCTCAGTGTCATTAAACAGATTTTCAAAAATATCAGCCATCTTTTCCAATTCGGTAATTTCCTCTTCCTTTAAAGAAACAGCTCTGATCGGATCAATTTTTAGAGTATCCTCATCATTGTCAGAGAAATATAGATCGACCAGCAAATCAGTATAAGAAGTGTTATGTTTTGGAATTTTTCTGGCAGCCTGTTTAAGTGATTCTTCATTCAACTCATTGATGGAATTTTTTTTAATATCTACAGTAGCTTTTTCAATATCAGAAGTGTTTCTCCAACGAATAAATGTTTGTGCTTTAACAGTTCTTCTTTTATAATTTACATCTTTATTCTCTAATACTTTTTTTACAATAACTTCAGGGTCTGGAGGATTACCAAAAACAAAAGCCTCACTCAAATTAATAATAGCTTCTTTTAAATAGATGGTCGTTAAGCTGTCTAATTCGCTTATAATAAGGACTTTAGTCTCATACCCTATATATTGGAAGCTTAAAGTATCATTCTTATCGAACTCGGCAATATCCAAAGAAAAAAAGCCTTTTTCGTTACTAATGGTTCCTCTATTTTTATGCAATACTACAATATTTGAATAAGGGAGAGGTGTTTGTTTGTCCATATCAAGCACCATACCTTTCACTATGTTGGCACTTTGAGCTGATGCTTGAAAACTAATTCCTAAGCTGAAAAACAGAAAAAATATAAAATATTTCATTGTTATTTGATTGAAATTCAACAGTTAACCTCCTAATCCCTTTAAGTGCTTTTGAAACTCCTCTTTATAATAGTCGCCTATTGGTAACCAGTTGTCTCCAATAATAATTCTACTTCGCTCTATTGAGTCTATTTTTGATATTGAGACAATATAAGACCTGTGAACACGAACAAATTTATCGGATGGCAATTTCCCTTCCATCGTCTTTAATGGCATAAGAGTAAGAACGGTTTTCTCTTTTGTAAATATCTTAATGTAATCCTTCAATCCCTCCATATACAAAACCTCATTCAAATTTATTCTGACCGTGCTTGTGCCCTCTTTTACAAACAGGAAATCTTTTTGAGAATTTTCATCAATTTGCTTCAGCGAATCTGTTCCGGTATTGTTAAGATGATATATACGATATGCTTTATTGGCTGCTTTCAGGAATCTTTCAAATGTAAACGGCTTTACCAAATAGTCAGTTGCATCAAGTTCAAATCCCTCAACTGCATAATCGTGATAGGCTGTTGTAAAAATTACCTGTGGCTTAACTATCAACGACTCAAAAAGCTGTACGCCGGATATGTCAGGCATCTGAATATCAAGAAAAATAAGGTCAATCTTCTCTCTTTGCAAAGTCTCCACTGCTTCAAAGCCATTTTTGCATAAGGCTTTAAGATTCAAAAAAGGAATCTTAGAAATAAAATCCTCCAGCAGGTCGCGTGCCAGAGGCTCGTCGTCAACAATGATGCAGTTCATATTTTTTATTTACTCATAACCCTTAACTCATAACTTCTAACTCATAACCCTTTAACTCCTAACTTCTAGCTCCTGGCAATCTTCAAAGAGAGCTCAACGCTGAAATATCCCTCCTTCTCATCTATTGTCAGGCTATGCGAGTTTGGGTACAAATGTTCGAGTTGCTTTTTTATATTTACCAGTCCGATACCACTACCTTCATCTTTTTTTTGCGATTTAGAAATTCTGTTTATCACCTTCAATTTCAGCTCATTATCCGAAACAGTCAGCTCTGCATTAATATCAGCACCATCAGCATCAACACCATGCTTAAAGGCATTTTCGAAAAACGGGATTAAAAGCATTGGCATTATTTTCTTACCGGCAGTATCGCCCTCCACCTTAAAAGAGACATTGGCATCTTCTGACAAACGAAGCTTCTGAAGTTCAATATAATTGTTCAGATATTCAATTTCCTTATCTAGTGAAACAACATCTTTCCCCGACTCATATAGCATATGTCTCATCATATCAGATAGTTTCACAATAGCACCCGGTGTTTTATCCGACTTTCTGTTCGCTAGTGAATAAATCCCATTAAGAGTATTAAAAAGAAAATGAGGATTTACCTGCGACTTTAGAAATGAAAGTTCTGAAGCCAGCTTTTCCTTTTCCATCTCCTGCCTTTGCTTTTCATTTTTATACCACTCCTGAGTTATCCTGATTGTTGCGCTCAGCAACAGAGCGATAAATACTGCTGAAGTTGTTGCCTCATTATTTCGTCTTTCCCGCATACTCCGGGCTCTCTGAAAAGCAGCCTGTTTTCCACGCCCCGACTTGTTATCGTAATTTTTCATTGTCATTTTGTACCCCGGTCCTGCCATCACACTTCTTCCTTCAAAATAATGAAAATAGGTATGGCTGATGAAATATGTGAGCATTAAGCTTGCAACAATTATCAAGGAATAAATCAAAAACTTTTTACGTGCAAGAAACAATGGGATAAAAATATAATAATTAATGTAGAAGAAAAAAATCACCAGACCCAGGGTGAAAATTCTGTATTGCGGAAAAGCTCTGTCTTCGGGCATATCAAACAGCAGAAAAGGCAGAATGATGAACCCTGTCCAGGCAAGAACGTGAAACAGAATGCTAAATATTTTCTTTTTTGTCATTTGAACCGAATCGGATGAATTGCAAAAATAGCGAAGATTATAATATCAGAAGTTCAAAATCGACATAAGGTTGTTTTCAAACGACAGAAATGGGAATTGAGACTTTAGATTTGATATGGATTAAAATAGCCTTAGTAAAACAGGTTAAAAAAATTAACCGTGCAAATCTAAAATTGCAATTAAATTTACACGGTCAAAATATTGTTATACAGTAAAACAAAGCCTTCTACTTCCTGTTCAGCAC
>JAOZOC010000247.1 GCA_029933495.1 Bacteroidales bacterium | reverse complement strand
CTCCATAGGAGTTCAATATTAGTAGCCACGGGCGTTAGCCCATGGAAAATATAAATAGGAGATAGTTTTGGCGCAATTTTGGTCAGCTTGTCCTGAGCTTGTCGAAGGAAAGCCCAAAATTATGACAAAACTAACATAGACAATAATGGACAATAAAGTTTTAAACATATGATGATTAAAGAAATTATAGAACAATTAAATGCATTCAAAACCAACCTGTTCGGAAAAGACTTCCTGTTGACTTGGGAAAAGAGTGAAGATGACCTGAAAATGATCCTTGATGTAGCTCAGGTTTTAAAACAGATGCGTGATGATAATATTTCCCCAAAGCTGTTCAACTCAGGACTTGCAGTATCCAATTTCCGGGATAAGTCAACCAGAACGCGCTTTTCCTTTGCATCGGCAGCCAACCTGCTTGGTTTGGAAGTGCAGGACCTGGATGAGGAAAAATCGCAGATTGCTCATGGCGAAACAGTAAGAGAGACAGCAAATATGATCTCTTTTCTGACAGATTTTATTGGTATCCGTGACGACCTGTTCCTTGGAGAAGGAAATAAATATATGCGCGAAGTAGGAGAGGCTCTGGATGACGGGTTTGCAGAAGGTGTGTTGCCTCATCGTCCGGGAATAGTAAACCTGCAATGCGATATGGATCATCCCACTCAATCACTCTCAGACCTGTTGCATCTAAAAAACACTTACGGTTCACTGGAAAATCTTAAGGGTAAGAAAATTGTTATGAGCTGGGCCTATTCACCAAGTTACGGGAAACCGCTTTCTGTTCCACAGGGTATTATTGGTCTTATGACAAGGTTTGGTATGGATGTTACACTGGCTCATCCAGAAGGTTATGACCTGATTCCCGAAATTGTGGATATTGCAAAACAAAATGCGATGAAATCGGGTGGTGAGTTCAGGGTTACAAATGATATGGATTCTGCCTTTGTTGATGCTGACATTGTTTATCCAAAAAGCTGGGCCCCATATCATATTATGGAAGAGCGCACTAAACTATTACAATCAGGTGATAAAACAGGCCTTGATGAGCTGGAAATAAGGGCTCTTTCTGAAAATGCGAAGCACAAGGACTGGGAATGTGATGATGAAAAAATGAAGCTTACAAAAGAGGGTAATGCCCTTTATATGCATTGCCTGCCGGCTGATATTACAGGTGTTTCATGTAAAAGGGGTGAGGTGGAAGCTGATGTGTTTGAAAAATACAGGATAAGAACTTATCTTGAAGCTGGCTACAAACCTTATGTCATTGCCGCAATGATGCTTGCAAACAGATTTGAGAATCCTGCTGAAGTTTTAAATAGAATTTTGGATAGAGGGGAAAAGAGGGTAGGGTGATATCTCTATGAAATAGTTGGAAAGTAAATTATCGATTGCTTGAATGTTTAAATGAGTGTAACCTGGCTCAATAAACTATCTGTTTTTAATATACGAGACCTTGTTGATCCATGTATCCCACGTTTGTTTCAGTTCCCAGTGATTCCCACCGTCAGTTGTCTGAATGATTTTTCCAAATAAAGAGCTTGTTTCGACACCAACAATCACTGCCAGATCGCTATTGTAATAGTCCAGACCTATAAGCCACATTCCCAGTGGAGGAGTAGAGGTCTGTTTAATCCATGATAAACCGTTATCCTGGGTTAAATATATACCATCGTAATCAAATGCTCCCCACCAGGTTTGAGGACTTAACATTTTCAGACAATTGATATCTGCACCGTCTGTTCCTCCGGTATTTAATAACGAATCGTTATGCCATGTTTGTCCACCGTCATTTGTGTGCAGGTAATGCGATCTTCCTCCGTAAATGATAATATTTTCATCATTGGCTGAAGTTACACCGATCCATAAATTCCTGTTAAAGTTGTTTTCCGGTACTATTGAGTCCCAGGATTGACCGCCATCGGTTGTAACTGCAATAAAACCTTTTTCATTAACCTTTCCGGGCAAGTAGCTTCCTGCAACATAAACTACATTGGAATTCACTGCATAAATTCCCTGCATCAGTCCGTGATGGAAAAAAACGGCATCAAAAACCGTCCAGCTAATTCCCCCATTGGTTGAATTGTAAACAACACCCTGTGAGCCGCTTATCCATATATTATCGGAACTGTCCAATGATATTGATGCCAGATTAGCTGATAAAAAACCAGTTGGTGGCGTTACTTTTACCCAGTTATTACCACCATCCGTTGTTTTTAAAATTGTATTATTATTTCCAACCGTCCAAACGGTATTTTCGTCCACTGCATAGACATCATTGAGAGTTACACCTTTCAGAACGTCAGAACCTTCGCCCTGCCGTACCCACTTGTTACCTCCGTCATCAGAAAACAGTATTAGCCCGTATCCGGTACTGTCCTGCATTCCAACTGCCCAAACATATTTTTTTACAGCAGTATCATCCTGGTTAATATTTGAATCGTCATCTTTATTACAACTGATAATTGCAATGATAAATATTGCGGTAAGTAAAAAATAATAAGGAATGTATTTCATAACCGGTCGAATTTAAGCACTTCAACGATATGCCATCCGCTTTGGTTTCAAATAATGTGGTTTTACGATAAATGCGGGTTAATCTTTCTGATCAATTCCTTAATCTCTTCCTCAACAGCTTTTCTTGTTTGCACCTCTCTTCTAAGATTATTGTCTTTTTCTCTAACCGAGTCTTGAAGCTGTTTTATCTCTTCTTTTAATCGCTTGATATCATTACGAAGTTTTGCATTGAAGTCGGAATTGTCTTTGTCATTTTTCGATATTTCATCAATTCTGTTCAGAAGTTTCTCCTTATCTCTTTTTAGTGATTTTACATCATTAACAAGTTCTTCATTTTTATAGAGATCGTCATCTTGGTCTTCTGCACTGGCCCAGATACGCTCAATATCACTTTTCAATCCACGGTATCTGATGTGTCTGTCAATAAGTACGGCAATGAACAATATTACAAGGACGCCGGCAGCTATTAATCCATAGAAAAGCATTTTGATGAAATTCTCACGGGCCCTGATTGTTGATTCTCTGGACTTAATTTCTTTTTTTGTCAGTTTAAGTTCATTATTAAGTTTTATAATTTCCGATTCCTTCCGGTTAACCAACAACAACTCTTTGATGAGATATTCATTAATAATGATGTTATCAGTTTTTATAATATCTCCGGCCTGGTCTTTTAGCTTCATTAGGTCTGTCCAGGTGTGTTTTGTCAAAGATTCGCGAAACTGAAGATAATCCTGATACTTATTGTTCCGTTCTGATATAATGGAGTCAACCAGCGGTTGTCCTGAAATAATAAAAGGTAAGAGTAAAACTGCATAGACCAAAAACCTTTTTAAAGATCCAAACTTCCTGAACATATCTAAAGCATTTTTTTATGAATTGGTTGTACTATATAGTGACAATAAAAGAATTGACACTTCCAATTTTTTGTGAATCGCAAAAGTAATGATTTTTATTTAAAAAATTATTTGGATTTATAGATAAGGCAGGATATAGGATAGTGGTCGGATAATCTGATTTTGTGCCTTTTAAAATTAATTGATGAGTAAGAGTTGTTATAAAGGATATGGTCGATTCTTAAAATAGGGAATAACTTACCAGCATAGGTGTTGGCAAAACCGCTTCCGCTCTCTACAAATGCATCCGATAGTCCTTTGGAAATTTTCTGGTAAGTGTAGGAGGCGGGAGTATCGTTAAAGTCGCCAAAGACTATAACCGGATAGTGTGATTGTGATAGCGCTCCCTCAACAATGGTTGTCTGAAGACCTCTCTTTTGAAATGCATGGCTTATCTTGGACAGAATCTTTCCTGAGCCTTTTCTAAAATCTTCTCTTTTCTTTTGAATATCTATCTCCGAAATAAACCTGTAGTCTTCATTTCTAAAATGTAATGATGCAAGATGAAGGTTGAAAATCCTTAAGGTATCATCGTTGGTAACAATATCTGCAAATATAGCGATTGTCTTTGTTTGATATTTGATAAAGCCACTGTTAATAATCGGATACCTGGTAAATATGGCAATTGCATCCAGCTTCTTATTATCATTTCTGGGGTAATAATTTTTTAAATAATAGTTCTTGCATCCGATCTGTTTTCCAAATTCTGCAGGGAACTTATTAAATCCTTCCCTGTCGTATAGAAACTCCTGCAGGCAAACAATATCAGGATTCTCTCCTTTTATAAATTTTAATATATTCGATTGATTACTAAAGTCCTGAATATGTTTTGTTGTAATAGTACTTTCCTTAACAAGGTTTTGAATATTGTATGATACCGTCTTTATATATCGGATGTTTTCATCCGGCTTTTTTTCTGAGTGAACCTCAATCAACCGCCCTACATTATTCCAGCCAACTATGATAAAAATTATTGAAAGTAAAGAATACTTCCAACTGACAAATATCCAGAAAACTACGAAGATCAGATTTGTAGCCAGGATAACAGGATATGATAATCCTGCAAATGCAATTGGTGAGAATGATGCCGGATTTACATAGGCTGCCGCATAAGATAGAAGCAGGGCTATAATAGCAATACCATTAAAAGCTAAAACAATCTTCCTGACAAATAACTGAAACCTGCTTTTCCCTTTTTCTACCAAAACTAAATCATTTAAAACCTATGTGACAAGCGTCCACGCTTGCCATTTATTATATAAAACTTATCAATTCTCCAGCAAAAGACTAAATCTTAAATCCGAACGCCGCTTAATATATTCCGTACCTAACGGCACTAAACAAACCTTGCAATTGCATTTCTACTTGTATTTTGTCCCTAACGGGACTGTTTTATGAATCGACAACCCATAACCCCTAACCCTTAACGCAATCACTTCTTATTACTCGCACTAAACAACAGTTCTTTTTCTTCTTTTGTCAGACTTTCATATCCCGACTTAGAAATTTTATCAAGGATATGATCAATTTTTTTCTGCTGCTGTTTTTTTTCATAATTATAATCTTCATCCTTCACCCGCTTCTCATTGGAATATACACCTTTAAATCCTGATTTGGGCTTTCTTTTAAACATTGACGAAAATGAAATATCACTTAATGAGGCTGTTATATCTTTTCCATGCCTGAGGTAATATGCAAAAAGGTATCCCCAGGCTGCTCCGCCAATATGTGCAAGGTGACCACCGGAGTTTGCAGATTTTACCATAAAGATATCCAGAACTATAGAAAATACTGCCACCCAAACAATCTTTACCGGCCCGATGAATATAAGATTTATCTTGAAATTTGGCACATAAAATGATATTCCTACCACAATAGCCATTACAGATGCCGAGGCACCCAGTGCAATGGAACTAATGAAAACATCCTGAAATTTAGGAAATATATTAAAAGAGAGAATATAAACCAGGGCTCCTGCCAATCCTCCTAAGATATAGGTCCACAGAAGTTGCTTATCCGATAGATATTGCAGGAAAATTCGTCCAAACCAATACAACCAAAGCATATTAAAAAGAATATGCCAAAGGTCGTAAT
>JAOZOC010000246.1 GCA_029933495.1 Bacteroidales bacterium | reverse complement strand
CATATTCGGTTGCAAGATATGAAGCAAGGGCAGTTTCGTTCATTCTGCGATATTTTCCCCAGAAACCGATTTCCCAGCTAAATTCCGGATATGCGGTAAACCCTGAAGATGCATTTCCCCAGGAACTCTTTACTTCAGCTCCGGCACCAAAGTGAATCTCAGGCCACCTGCCTGCATCCGTATAACCTATGTTTGCTCTTGCCTCCTCTATCCGGGCAGCGGCAATCATAACATCTTTGTTTTCGTTAATGGCAGTTACAATCAATGTATCCAGAACAGGATCGTCCATCAGCTCCCACCATTTCAGGTTAACTGCAAGTGTGTCACCTGTGGCAAACCTGAATTTATCCGGCCCTGAATATTGCGCTCTTTGAAAATTCGGCCCAAGCATACAACCGTTTAATCCCGACAGAGTTACGAAAAGTATGATATAGATTGCTTTTTTCATATATCCGGTAATTTATTGATTCGCTATATATATTTTTTCCTTTTTTGCTGTCTGTACTTACTGAAAGCATCCACTGATACCGACACAAGTACAACATATAATACGGCCATCATAACCTGAAATATTCTGTCGCCAATTTCAGCTCCTGCCTGATCAGTGCTTAGTATTGTGCCTCCTATAATAAGCGTTAATGCCGAAAAACCAGTTTTGAAAAACTGGGCTGACTGTTTACCTGAAAAGACTCTTGATGCAAATAACAATGCTGTTCCGGTATATAAAAGTATAAAAAAGAATATATTGGGAACCGTAATCAGTAACCAGTAAAACATTAATGTTACTGCACCACCAATTATATTTCCAAAAAACTTAACTGCTCCTGCTTTATGTCCGGGAACAGGTATCATTGTCAAAACAACTATATAAATCAAAACTAAAAGATAGTCGCCCCATCCGAAAAAAATAAATGCTATAATCACCGGAAAGGTTGAAAAAAAAGTGATTACGGCATTTTTTATTCTGACTTCACGGCTTAAACCTCCGGATGCACTTTTTGCCGGAAGTTCCGAATTACTATTTACCGGATCAGGGAAAATTGAAAAGACTACCCAAACAACCAGAATTGTAGCAATTGCTCCGAAAATAAGTGTACCGGTAAGGGCATAAGCCCAGATGGTTGTGTTTAGTCCATAATCAGGTACAGGAAAAGCAAGTAATGAAATAATGAGGAACAACTTGGCAACAAAGGCTAATTTATCGGTATAAAATATCCAGAATAATGATAACCCGAGTATGAGGACATAAAACAGACTGTATTCATAGAAATACTTTGTAAATAAAAAACCTGTTATCGTACTGACAATAACGACCATGACAAATCCGAGTCCTTCCTTTAATGATGGCATTTTTGAACCGGGGCCGAGAAAGCTGAGTGCCAGCATCGGGACAATGTAAGAAATGCCGTTACCAATTGTGGCCACCATAAGCATTAATATTCCCGATCCCAGAGCATACCTGAAAAGCGGCAGGTATTGCGCGTCAATCCGCAAAATATTTGGTATGGTAATCGCTCTAACGGACATAAGACAACCAACTGTTTATCTTTATTCGTAAGTGTGCAATAAAATTTAAGAAAGAATGATCACCTGTGTAGATTACAACATCAGCCTGTCCACCTGCCCTGCAAAGTTTTTTAACCTCCGGATCGGAGATTTCAATGACAACCGGAAAGCGTTGCGGGTCTTGCAGCCACGAACTTTTACTTTTAATATCAGGCAAATCGCCGGGTGTGAATTTATCACCGGTTTGTACACCATATCCGATACTTCCGACAGTTCCTTTAAAAATCCTTCCCGGAGCTATGTCAAGAATAAATTCAACCTTGTCACCGGGTTTCATCTTCGACAGATTGTTTTCTTTAAAATTTGCCTGTATCCACAAATCTTCTTTAGAAACAAGAGTTGCCAACGGTTTTCCTGCCTGTGCAAAATAACCGGCATCCAAGTTAAAACTCTCGATGTACCCATCTGTCGGGGCAAATATTTTTGTCCAGGAAAGCTGGAGCTGGGCATTATTCAACTGATTGATTGCCATTCTGAGCTGAGGATTATTTTCACCCTCCGGCCCGAGCTGCTCTTTTGCTTTAGCAAGATTAGCTTCGGCATTGGCCAGCTTTTCCACAGCCTGACTCAGAGAGGTTTCTACCCTGTCAATGTCTGCCTGTGATAATGCCCCGGGATTTTTCTTAATTACCCGTTCAGTCCGGTTATAGTTTCGCTGTGCCCTGTCGAGCTGAGCCCTCGCAACACCAACAGCACTGGCAGCAGCTTTTACCGACGCGCTTTGTGCACCGAGTTGCTGAACAACATTTTCGATATTGGCTTCAGCACCTCTTACAGCAAGTGCGTATTGGCTTGTGTCAATCTGAAAAAGAAGATCACCGGTTTTTACAGCCGAATGCAATTTTACCCTCACATCAATCAGGTTACCCGAGACACGTGGAACAACCGGAATTGTAATTTCGGTAACGCGTGCCTGGTCAGTGTAAGGTGTAAACCGGTCAGAATAAACATACCAGATAAAGACTATAGCTGCAAGTAATAGTACAATTCGTGTTGTCCATACAACAGGGTTAACCTTTTTCTTTTCCGGTGCTTTAACCTCTTCTTTAACCTCTTCGTTTTCTGATTGTTCAACTTCCTCAGTGTTTTTACTCTCTTCCGTCATAAATAATAAAGTTTAATTATTGCTACTGAAGCCATATCAACATAATATTAATAACAACCGCATTGCTTACCTGGATGATAAATGCCCCTACAATCGGGATTACGGCAAATGCTATGGGTGAAGGGCCGTGTTCCTTTGTGACAGCAGCCATATTGGCCATAGCTGTTGGAGTTGCACCCATCGCAGAACCAATATATCCTGCTGAAATTACCGCAGATGTGTAGTTCTTGCCAAGCACTCTGAAAAGGATAAAAACTGAAAACAGCAATATTGATACGGTTTGTAAAAGAATACTTACAATAATGAACAGCGCCTCATTTCCCAGTTCCCAGAATTTCAGCGACATCATTGCCATAGCAAGGAATAGTCCCAGACTAAGATCGGATGTAATGGCTAGGGTCGGAGAATTTGCAGGGCATTTTAATTTCGGGATTATCAGAGGGATGAGATTGGCAAGAAGAACACCGCCAAGCATACAGGTTGCAAACAGCGGCAAAGTGAAGTTGATGTAATCCAGAAAATTATGGATATAAATACCGATACCAATTGAAATGGCAAGGATTAATAAAACTTTTAATATTGAATTGTAATCAATAACAAGATTCTGACCGTGCTTGGTTCCGATAGTTATGTCACCATCGGCAGTTTCCGGTTTAAGCTTATACTTTTTTATCAAATATTTAGCTACGGGGCCACCCAGAACACCTCCGATTATTAAACCGAAAGTCGCAGAAATCATTCCTATTTCCATTGCATTTGAAATAGAGAATGTCTCTTTTATAATCGGTGCCCAGGAAACAATATTGCCATGTCCGCCCTGCAAAGCTGCCGATCCCGCAATAATACCCGAAGCAGGATTTACATTGAATAACCTGGCGATCATTATTCCGAAATAGTTTTGCAAAAAGATATAGCCGATGGCAAATACTGTCAGTATCAGAAGAACCTTTCCTCCTTTCAAAATGCTTTTTAGTTTGGTTGAAAGCCCAATGGAAGTAAAAAACACTATCAACAATATATCGCGGTAGTGAGTAGAAAAGTTGATATTCACATTAAACAGCAGGTACAACAATCCAAAAAACAATGAAGCCATAAGCCCACCGGTAACAGGCTCGGGAATATTATATTTCCTGAGGATATTAATCTTTTTATTCAGATACTTTCCCAAAAAAAGTACCAGAATAGCAATAATTATTGTTTGTCGGGCATCAAGTTCCATATTTCAATATTAACTAAAATTAATACACTCCTATTGCTCCATAAAAAAGATAAGAGGGACTTATCAAACTATCCTATAAAATTTTTAATGGTGAAATTAACCCTATCATAACCCTTCCGGTATTATAATCCTTTGCACCGACTTTGCTTTTTGCATAATCAGAATAATTGTATACCCTTCCCACATAGCCTGCAAAAAATTTCAGGTTAAAATTATCCCACGGATGATATTCAATGGTAGGAATATATCCAAAGGCTGTCCGGATATGGTTTGTGGTTTTATCAGGATCTTCATCTCCCATCCAGTCTGCATCATCGATAAATCCATCAAAGCACAAATGCCATTTGGGCATAAACGTCCAATCAACCCTTAACCAGTGACTCATATATCGTGTATCACGCAAAACATATCCGTATTGATCACGGGGTATTTCCTTGCTGATAATACCTGTACGGTCAAGATCTTCATAACTTATCTTGAAATCATAGGCAATGGTTACCTTATTTAGGTTCAATTGTTGGCCAAAAGCAGCATAGTTCTTAAATATCCCCGAAGCTTCATTGGTAAGTGAATAGCTCCATAGAGTACTGACTAATCCGTTCCATAAACTTCCCCGCCAGGTAAGCACACCTCCTAACGGAGCTTTTGAGGCTGTGATGCCTGCACCACCAATTATACTATCATTACCATAAATTTCATCATAAGTCTGGGTCCTTGAATTATAAACCTGAAGACCGATATAATTGGAAGAATTGATGTTATATTTTGCACCAACCCCTGAAAGGAAGTTGTCAGCCATCTCAATGATATCAGAATATTCATAGATGTCAATCGGGTTGAGGTCAAATTCAATTCCCCCCCAGTCAACGCAAAACTTACCGGCCATAAGTTCCCATTTGTCATCATTGCCCAGTTTAATATTTATATAGGCCATATCAACCCCTTTGATGATCTTATCCATACTCTGGGGTTCAAAGGAACTTGTGTAACGATGCCGGAAACGGAAATAGACCTTGTCTGTTACCCAACCCCTTATCTCCATCCTGAACTGCTCCATCTTGAACTTTGACCCTAGATAGTCGCCATCAGTAAAATCACTTCGGAATGCGTATTGCTGATTGGCAATAAAATCAATGTTTGATATTCGTTTTTGCTTATTAACCGGAATAAGTGACCTGTAGTGGGTGGCTGTGTCTGCTTGTTTTATTTGAGCGAAAACTGTTCCCAGGATACCAAATATAAACAAAGTACTAAGTATTATTCTTGGTTTCATAGTAGCCTCTTTTTTAATAGTTAATTAAAAGTTCCTGTAATTTTTCCCTGCTTAAATTTTTGTATTTTTGTAATGCAAGCATTAGTAGTATCCTTGCTTTTTGTGGACTCAATTCATCAGATGCAACTGTTCCCCAATCTGCATCAACTACTTCGCCGTGAATTAATACTGTGCCTACAGGAATGCGGGAAGCCCTGATTACAGGAATGCCATTTGATGTAGCTTTTTTAGCTGCTTCTAAAGTTCCCTTATTCATATTACCATCTCCAACTCCGGCAATAACAATTCCTTTTGCCCCGGCTTTAATCATAATATCAATTAAATCGGTTGACATATCTGCACATCCATAAA
>JAOZOC010000245.1:460-5517 GCA_029933495.1 Bacteroidales bacterium | reverse complement strand
GAGGGGTAAATAAAATATTAATATGCTATGGATAAGAAAGAATTCAGGAGAACATTAAGAAAAAATATGACAGATGCAGAAAGGATTTTATGGAATGTTATCCGTAACAGAAAATTAGAAGGAAGGAAATTCAGAAGGCAACATTCAATTGATAAATATACTGTTGATTTCTTCTGTTTACAGGAAAAATTGATAATTGAGCTTGACGGTGAAAATCATAATAATGTCGGAAGTGAACAATATGATTATAACAGGAATGAGGAATTAAAGATGGTGGGTTACAGGGTTTTAAGATTTAAGAATGAGGAGATTTATTTACATCTTGAAGAGGTATTGAATGAAATTAGAAGTAATTTTATCACCTCACCCTGACCCTCTCCTCAAGGAGAGGGAAGAACTTTAGTGGTTTGAAAAACACTCCTGGAAGGAGAGGAAAGAGTTGGAGTACAGGAAGAATCTTCTCATTTCTTTCGTTAAAACTACGGATGTTGGAAAGGTGAAGTAAAGTTTCACTACTCCTCTTTCCTCTCAATGGTGGAACAGGACAAAGGTAACATCTTCACTGACCTTTCCTCTCCACGATGGAATGGAATAAAAGTGGCACCCACCCACTCTTTCCTCTCCCCAAGGGAGAGGATTAAGGTGAGGGGTAAATAAAATCAATTAACTGTTTATTTAGTAATATATGGTAAAGTTTCTAATCAAAAGACCGATTGCAGTAGTAATGACGCTGATAGCCTTCCTTATTCTCGGCTCTATCACCACTATGCAGATACCGGTTTCTTTACTGCCACCCATTGATATTCCCGAAATAACCGTTCAGTTAAGCTATCCCAACAGTGATGCACGGCAGCTTGAGAACGCCGTTGTAAAAAACGTCAGGCAACAGCTTTTACAGGTCAACCATCTGAAAGATATACACAGCGAAACCCGCGATGGCAGCGCAATCATCAAAATACGCTTTGCTTATGACACCGACATCCATCTTGCCTACATTGAGACCAATGAAAAGATTGACGGCATAATGGGCTCGCTTCCGCGCAATATGGAACGCCCCCGCGTGCTGAAAGCCTCGGCTTCGGATATTCCGGTGTTTTATGTCAGCATAGTACCGGATAAGGAATACTTTAACAAGAATGATGACCTGATAGCACTTAGTCAATATACCGAAAATGTATTGAAAAAACGTATTGAACAACTTGGTGAAGTGGCTATGGTTGACGTTTCAGGACTTGAGCAGCCCGAAATAGTGATAACACCCAACAGGGAACAGCTTAGAAGCCTGAACCTGACAAATGCAGATATAGAGCAAACATTAAGAAACAACAACATAACCCTAGGTAACATCCTGATCAAGGACGGACAATATCTGTACAATGTACGTATTTCATCAGATATCAGGAGTGTGGATGATATTGCAGGCCTGTATCTAAATGCCGGTGACAGGATAATCCGGCTCAAAGATATTGCAGACGTTTGTATAAAACCTAAGCAGCGAAAGGGGATGTATCTTTTTGAAAAGCAGGAAGCTATTGTAATGGCCGTCATAAAGCAGGCTGATGCCCGAATGGCGGAGATGCACAAAGAGCTGCACACTCTTATCGGGCAACTTCAAGAGGAAAACCCTGGTCTAACCATTAATATTAGCCGTGACAGGTCTCAACTACTCAGCTTTTCGATGAATAACCTAAAACAAACACTACTATTGGGGCTTCTCCTGTCAATAATCATAATGTTCTTTTTTATGCGCGACCTCAAGGCTCCTTTCCTGATAGGTATCAGTATTCCTGCATCGCTTATTATCAGCCTTTTCTTTCTTTATCTTTCAAATATCTCCATCAACATAGTTTCCATTTCAGGTCTTATTCTAGGGGTTGGGATGATGATTGACAACTCCATAATAGTTATTGACAATATCAATCAATACCGACAGAGGGGATTAGATATAAACCGTGCCTGCACCGAAGGTACTAATGAAGTTATCCGTCCGCTTCTCAGTTCAGTATTGACTACGGTAGCAGTTTTCGTACCGTTGGTTTTTCTGAGTGACATTTCAGGGGCCTTGTTTTTTGATCAGGCGGTAACCGTTTCGGTCAGCCTGTTTGTTTCGTTGCTGGTTTCCATTATGATACTACCGGTATTTTACAGATTGTTTTATCGCAAGAGCAGAATAAAAACAAGCGGAAAAGAATTTGGAAACTTTGAGAACAGGTATGAAGACAGTGTGATGTTTATACTTAAGCGAAAAACGGTTTTTGTATTACTTTTCCTTTTGCTGATTCCTGCAGGAATATTTCTTTTTAAAGAGATTGACAAACGCTTTATGCCCGAAACGGAGCAGACCGGGATTACAGCAACAATAAACTGGAACGAACCCGTTGACCTTACTGAAAGCAAGATGCGGGTAATAAAACTGTTTGATAATGTAAAAACAGAAACCGTTGCAAGAGATGCATTTATCGGTGAACAGCAGTTTTTGCTTGATAACTCCTTTGGAAACTCAGCCTCCGGCGCTAAGTTGTATTTCAAAGCCGGCTCAAACGCCGGTGTAAAAAAGATCAAAAATGAGATAAAAGAATTTCTCGGCAACAATTATCCCGATGCAACTTTCGATTATTCACCCGAGAAGAACGTTTTCACAATGCTTTTTTCCGACGAGGAAGCACCTCTGACCGTTAATATCAGGTCGGCAACCCGGAATATGTTTCCAGGTATATCGGAAGTTAAAATGCTTATAGATACAATCTCAACGGCAGGAATCGTTTTAAGCAAAAACCCGGTACCCGAAAAAACAGTGATCAACATAGCGGTTGATTTTGAGAAACTCGGCATTTATGATGTTTCATATAACACATTGGTTTCCAAACTAGAAACACTTTTCAACCGAAATAAAGCAGGTGTTTTAAAGTCGGGCAAATCGTTCATTGACATAATGATAACCGAAAACAGCAAAGATATTTTCACAACCCTGCAGCAGGCGGAAGTACCCAATAAAAACGGCAAACTTATCAGCCTTAACTCATTGATAACAATAAATAAAAAAACAGGTTACAAAACCATAAATGCCGACAGGTTGGGTGAGTATGTACCCGTAAATTTTGAAACCGGTTTTAATGATTACGAGCAACTACAAAATAAGATCAGCCGCATAACCGGCGTTTTCCCTGCTTTTGAAGTCACCTATTCCGGCTCTCTTTTCAAAGATATTGGATTGTTCAGGCAGTTGTCGGTAGTTTTAGCGATCTCTATGCTTTTGCTGTTCTTCATTCTTGCGGCTCAATTTGAATCCGTGGTGCAACCTGTGATTGTTCTGACTGAGATAGCCCTTGACATAGCAGGTGCTTTAATAGTTCTATCACTATTCGGTTCATCCCTCAATGTTATGTCAGCCATTGGAATAATAGTAATGAGCGGAATAATCATTAATGACTCCATTTTGAAAATTGATACCATAAATCATTACTACAAATCGGGCAAACCTTTGAAAGAAGCCATATCACTTGGAGGAAAAAGAAGAATAAAACCGATTTTAATGACGAGTCTCACAACAATTCTTGCATTACTTCCGTTACTATTTTTTACCGGACTCGGTGTCGAACTACAACTCCCCCTTGCTTTGGCAATAATCGGGGGTATGATTATTGGCACAATTGTAAGTTTATATTTTATACCTTTGCTCTATTTTATTATTTACAGCTTTAAGAAAGAATAATGTTTCATTTATAAAATAATAAGTAATGATAAGAAAAGGAGTTATTGTCAGCATTTTACTTTCCGTTTTTTTGTTTTTCAACCATTTACAGTCATTTTCACAAGACAATATGACTGAGTTAACCCTTGAGGATGCAATAAAAATAGCAAGGGAGCAGTCGCCCGGAGCTTTAATGGCCAAACACCGTTTCAGGTCGAGCTACTGGCAATACAGGTCTTATAAGGCGGGATACTTACCATCTTTGACGGTTGGTGGTAATTTACCATCATTCGACAGATCGTTCCAGCAGGTTTTATTACCCGAAGGACAGGTGCTTTTGGAAAACAGATCGGCAAGCTGGTCAGCAAATGCCTCAATAAACCAAAGAATCGGCCCAACCGGTGGTCAGGTCTTCCTCTCCTCTAACCTGCGCAGACTTGATAATTTTACCGACAGTGTTACATACACGCAATATATGTCAACACCAATTAACATTGGGTATAAACAGCCAATTTTTAAATACAATCCCTTTAAATGGGAAAAGAAGATTGAGCCGATGAAATATAAGGAGGCCAAAAAGAAATATATTGAAGATATGGAGCAGGTCTCTATGAATGCAACAAACTATTTCTTCAACCTGTTGCTTGCACAGATTCAGTTGAAAATTGCAAAAATAAATCTTGCCAATTACGACACCATCTATAAAATAGCAAAGGGAAGGTACAATCTTGGTACTATTGCCGAGAATGAGCTGCTACAGTTGGAACTTGAATTTCTGAAAGCCGGATCACGACTTGAGGATTCAAAAATCAACGTTGACAATGTAATGTACCAGTTCAAGTCGTACCTAAGAATTAAAGATGACCAGCCTGTTGACCTAATACCACCGGATAAAATAGCCCCATTTGAGGTTGATCCGTCAAAAGCGATTGCCGAAGCAAGAGCAAACAATTCGGAAGCACTGGGTTTCGAGAGGCGGCTCATCGAAGCCGAACAAAGTGTTAACATGGCTAAAATGAACGGGCGGTTTGATTTAGACCTCTATGCTGTTTATGGCCTCACACAAAGATCTGTTGAGTTTAATGAAGTCTATAACAACGCTATACCCGAGCAAAAGCTGACTGTGGGAGTTACACTTCCTATCGTTGACTGGGGTGTTGCAAGGGGTAAAATTAAAATGGCAGAGTCACAAAGAGAACTAATTCAAACTCAGGTAGAACAGGACCAGATTGACTTTGACCAGGAAATGTTCCTGAAAGTGGCCAAATTTAATATGCAGGATAAGCAGGTTATTATCTCTGCCAAAGCCGATACTGTTGCCAAAAAAAGTTACGAGATAACCAAAGCCCGCTATCTGATAGGTAAA
>JAOZOC010000245.1:0-450 GCA_029933495.1 Bacteroidales bacterium | reverse complement strand
ACGGTTATTATATCGCAGTAAAATACGGCGGACACGCCGCTTTCTGGAAAGGTAAAAAATGAGCAGAAAAATAGAACATAATGTAGTTGCTGGGCTAATGCCGGTTCTCGAACCACGCCTGCTTCCTGAAAATTGTGCGCAAATCGCAACTGACGTGGATATGCGGTCAGGAAAATTATCTCCTATTGCTGGTCCGCTTCTCGAAAAAGCGGGAATTGCTGCAACAACAAAATCAATATACAAATACCGACAATTCAACAAGCAGTTACATAAACACACTTCGCACATACTGGACAAGCTACTTTGAAATAAGAAAGCTGACACTTTTTGACTTTGAGAAGGGTTTGCAGATTACTATTGATTATACGGAGTTGCTTTAGGGTGGGGTTGAATGAGTGAATGAATGCCTGAATGAGTGAATGATTGAATGGGTGAATGAATGCCTGAATG
>JAOZOC010000244.1 GCA_029933495.1 Bacteroidales bacterium | reverse complement strand
TTCGGTACAATCTGTCTTAGATCGTCATAAACTGCTTTCGTTTTATTCGATAATTTATCAGCAATTTGCAGGTAATCAATGGCCTGTAGCAATGCTATCAATTCGATTGACATTACCTGATAGGCATTATTAATAACCTTTTTTGTAATTAGTGCCGAGTTTGTACCCATACTTACAACATCCTGATTGTCATTATTGTTCGGTATGCTGTGGACATACATAGGAAAAGAGAGGGTTTGGTTTTCAGCAGTTGTTGATGTTGCAGTAAATTGCACACCCTGCATTCCCAGGTTAAGTCCTAATGTACCAAGATTTATAAAAGGCGGAAGAATTTTGTTAAGCTTATCATTCATTAAAAAATTCAACTGTCTTTCGACGATCATAGAAAGCTTTGTAATCGCTATTTTCAGTTTATCCGATTCAAAGGAGACATAATCACCATGAAAGTTACCACCGTGATAAACATTTCCGGTTTTATAATTAATAACCGGATTATCATGAACTGAATTAGCCTCATTAATAAATACCTTACTGGCATTTTCAATGGTTTCAAAAATCGGCCCTAAAACCTGTGGAACACATCTTATTGAGTAATACTCCTGAACTCTTGTCGAAATTTTCGAATGAAAACCATTTCCATTATAGAATTCGCTTTCTCTTTTTTTTATGAGCTTGCTTCCTTGTTCGAGCCACCTCATTTTCTCCGAAATATATTGCTGTCCCTTATGTTGTTTAACACTGTTAAGCTCTTCGGAATAGTAATCATCAAACGACTGAACAATCTCATTAATAAATGCTGAGGCAATCATTGACCAATTTAGTAACCGCCTGGCTTTAATAGCATTAATTAAACTTATTCCGGTCATAACTGAAGTGCCATTCATCAATGCCAGCCCTTCACGAATATGTATTTCAATTGGTTTCAGGCCATTCTGTTCAAGTACTTTTTTCGTATCCGTCAGTTTCCCTTTATAAAAAACTTCACCCTTGCCGATAAGAGTTAGCGCAATATGAGCAAGCTGAACCAGGTCACCACTGGCACCAACGCCTCCATGCTCAGGAACAAAAGGAATGATGTCAGAGTTAATGAATTGAACTAAAAGTTTTACAACGTTATTATGAATTCCCGAATATCCCTGCAACAGATTATTCAGCATAACTATCATTGCTGCTTTCACTTCGGGAAGAGGAATATGATCTCCAACACCTGAGGCATGGCTGTTTATCAGGTTATACTGAAGCTGCACCTGGTCGTCGCTTTCGATTGCATATTGTGCCATCGGGCCAAAGCCGGTATTAATACCATAAATAACCTTATCGCGCGAAAACTCTTTCAGGAAATTAAAGCTCCGGTCAACTCTCTCCAATGCCTTGGCAGAAATTTCTATTTTATTCCCGTTAAAGAGAATATCATAGAAATCATCTAAGATTATATTTTTATTTCCAATTTTATACATTAAACCTACTTACTTTTTCTTTTTTTCTTTAATGATTTTTTCCATTCTGCTTTCCAATGACTATAATACTTTTCTTTGACTTTCTGCAGGACCTTATAAAAAGAGCCCGCCCAATAATTACGTACACCAAAACCTCGTGGTCCACCCTGTATTTTTTCATTAATTAATACACCTTTACTCTCAATATTAAACAGAACAACATAATAATTACCCCACTTTGATAATTTATCATAACTCTCAACGATAAAGACTATACCAAGGCCATTTTCATCTTCCTTAAATTCATAATCATCAATGATAGCAAAAACATCATTTTTATTTAGATGAAAAGCTTCTCCACCATCATTATGTATTCGGTTTTTAATTTCAACATTCTGGTTTCGTTTGGTTACATTGTCTAAAGAGATTTTAATATTTCTTTTATAAAAACATGTACCAATATTATATTTATCAGGTTCACTTTGTACCAAATTATTCCAGGAGAGAAAAAATCTATCCTTTATTTCATCGGGATTTGGAAAACTTTCTGAGCCAATAAAACAGGCTTCAGAATAATCTAATCCAAACCAGGTTGCCTTTTCCGTTTGAAAAACCTCACTTAAATCCTGTGAATGAAGCAGTGAAGAGAACAGAAAGGCTTGAATAATCAAAACAGTCTTTTTTACAACTTTTTCCAAAAGAATTATTATTTATACTGTTTTTCCCAGGCTTTATAGCGTTTTTTATAAATAGTATTCAAAACATTATAATAACTTTTTGCCCAGTAATTCCTAATACCAAAGCCTCCCGGTTTTCCTTCCATTCTTTCAGTTAACAGAACTTTTTTTGTTTTTATGTCAAAAAGTGTCACATAATAGTTGGCAATAACAGCTGTTTTGCTGTAGCTCTCGACAATAAAAACAATCCCCAGCCCCTCCTGGTCATCACTAAATTCATACTTATTTATCATCTCCTGAACCTTGTCTTTATCAAGATGAAGCATTTTGGAATTATCGTCAATAACACGGTCATAAATATTCAAATCCTGATTACGAGTGGTAACATTTTCCAGAGAAATTTCCACTTTCGACTTTTTGAAAAACTTACCAATGTTGTATTTATCATACTCATTTTTGATAAGAAGATTCCAGGAATTAAAGTACCTGTCTTTAATATCCGACGGGTTCGTAAAACCTTCGGAGCCTATCAAATAGGCTTCGGAATAATCCAGCCCAAACCAGGTTGCTTTTTCTGTTTGAAAAATTTCACTCATATCCTGTGAAAACAGGTTTACGGTGAAAAAAATACCAAGTGCTAATGTTGTTAGTTTTTTCATACTTATAATTTTATTAAATTGTTAATATTTCGTTCTTTATAATTCAATAAATGACTATATCGTTTCACTTATTTCTATTCCGGTTCTTTGTATTTCATCTAAAAAACCACTTATTTAATCTTTTCAGACATATTACTTAACTTACTATCTATTATCTGCAAAAATACGAGGTTTTCGTTTAATATCAACCATTTGTAATTCTTTTATTTTTTTTGGTGATATGAGTTGTATTTCAGGTGCAACCCTCATCTTTGCCCTGAAATGATCTTTTATTATTTTCTCGGCATTTTTATTTTGAGTATTACAACCAACTTTAATTAATATCTCATCGGTTCCCAAATTTCCTGTATAAACCTCAATAAAATAGTTTTCGATAAAATCAATTTCATTAAGAATATCATAAATAATTGTAGGATAAAGCGTTGTCCCTTTATATTTTATCATTTGCTGTTTCCGACCTAAAACCGGCCCCAACCTCATTGTAGTACGACCACATTGGCAAGGTTCGATGTAATGATAGCAAATATCGCCTGTTTTAAATCTTAGCAATGGCATTGCTTCAACACCAAGGGTTGTTATTACAACTTCGCCTGGTTCATTTTCAGCAACAGGTTCATTATTTTCGTCTAAAAATTCAACAATTATCATTTCAGGATGATGATGGCCACCACATCCGAATTCACATTCATTAAATGCTGTTCCCATTTCGGTTGAAGCATAAGTAGAATAGAGTTCAATATCCCATTTCGACTTAATTCTTTTTCCAAGTGTATTTAATGAAAAGTCATTGTTCCTGATTGGTTCGCCGATACAAACAGCCTTTTTAACAGAAGTTGCATTAACATCTATTCCATTCTTTTCAGCATAATCAATTAATCTGATAAGAAAAGAAGGGACTGTAATAAGAGCTGTAGGATTGATACGATTGATAGTATCGAATTGCAACTGGGCATTACCAGGGCCGACACGCACCATTCCTGCACCCATTCTTCTTAAACCGAGATAGTAGGCAATTCCGGCCATAAACCTGCGATCGATAGTTACCATTAACTGGAAAATATCCTCAGGAGTACCATTGCTGCACGAAAGGGATATAAATTCATTGTATGCAAGACGGTTAAGGTCATTGTCCGATAGAACAAAAGTAACAGGGTCGCCAAGCGTACCGGAAGTAGTATTGTAATCAATAATTTTCCTGCTGTCGACACAAATAAAATCTTTTGATCTCTTTTGCAGATCATCCTTTGTAGTTACAGGAATCTTTAAAAGGTCTTCCAGCTTTTTAACAGAGCTGATGTCAATCCTGTTTTCTATAAATCTTTCAGAATAAAACGGAGATTTCTCAGACAAATATATAAGTAATTCCCGTAATTTGGCTTCCTGAAATGCCTTTATCTCTTCCCTGCTCTTCGTTTCAATTTCCGGTATCACGCTTCAAATTTTTAAAATATTTACAAATCAGTTCCCTCATTCATTGCTTTCTTTCAGTTCCGATATCTTACTTATAATTCTGTCTCTTTCCGTTTTGGAAGATACCTCTTTACGAAGCGCAAAACTATAAAATTCTAATGATTTTTCAGGATTTTGATTGAACAGGTAGAAGTCTCCTACCTTTTCATAAGTGTAATAAAACTCAGGGTTCGACCTGACAAATTTCTCTATCTCTTTTTCGGAAATATTTTCAAAATTGTTATTCCTTGTTCTGTTTATAAAAGCTTTGTAATAAAGAAAATCCTGATATTGCTTTGTTAGCAGGAAAGTATCTGCCTGAATTTCAAGAGAATCAACAGTTATACTATCAGGTACCTCAGATGAAGAAAAAATCCTGTTAAGATCATAACAAACATATTCTCCAAGCTGGAACGGTTGTGTTGAAACCCACATAAGCCTTTGTTCGGGTTTAAATATAACAGAGTGATGTGCTATCAATTGGTTGATAACCTTTTCGTTTGTCATTCCTATATCCCTGCCGTTCAAACCCTTTTGGTCTCTCAGTAAAGTAACAGCTTTTTTATAATCCATTATTCCGTCAGCTTTCAGCAGCTCCTCCACTCGTTCATAGCGATAAACCGAAGTTTCGTTTTCACGATTTTCGATATTCAGTTTTGTTTTGGCAAATGCCTTATCCTGAAAATGGTTGGTTGCAACTATATAATCCCTATTCTGACTGAAAAGAACAGTTGTATCAAGCGATTTTTCGATGATTACAACACGATTATCGTAAGAAGAGCCAATAAGGAATGTTTCGGAAACAAAAGTTTTACTTTCTTTTGCTATTTGAAATGCTTCATCAATATTTGATGCATATTGCAGAATCCTGCGTGCCACAATTGACACCGGAGCCTTTGCTTCGTGCGGGATTGCCGATTTAGCAGCATTTATAGTAACGGTCAGACCCTGCATATTCATTCCCGAAACCACACCGATAAAACCTCCCCAGGTTATAAAAGCAAAATCATAACCGTCGTCGGGATGAACAAACATTACGATTTTATTTTTCGCAAAATCGTCTCCTGCATAAAAATCAAAGTTTCTTCCAATCAGCAGCGTACTGTCAGCCGAAAACCCGTTCCAAACCCCAAAAGATGTGCAGGCAATCAGATTCATATTCTGCATCGCATGGCCAATATCGTGAGCCGCATGATAATTCAGCATCCGCTGATATCCGCTTCCGATAAAATCAAAATCGGGACTTGCATTCAACGATATCCCGTATATCTCTTTTTGATATTCTACAGGAACATA
>JAOZOC010000788.1 GCA_029933495.1 Bacteroidales bacterium | reverse complement strand
TGGAATATTTCTCAGGGTCAACCTTGTTTAGCGAGTTAAGATTGATTTCCACAAACCTAAATTTAGAAGGAATGGAGTTTAAAAAAGTCTCTACAATATTCTCCGAAAGAACTCCTTTTGAGAAAATGCCAAGCTGCTGTGTAAACGGTGGTTGGAATAAGTAATTAATCCCCCATTTTTTATTTCCTGTCAAGGGGAAGACTCTCTCATAATCATCCTCAACCAGAGCATCCCAGTCTTCGGCAACAATATCAAGATACCAGGAAAAAGCATATACCAGGCCATTAAAAGATTCCTTAATACAGTTATCCCATTTCTCTCTGTCTATTTCATCATTTGTCAGGTAGTTTATCATAACAACTGTTACGGTAATGCTTCTATTATCATATCCTCATAAACTTTGTCCCAGCCAAGCCATCGACCAGTATTACTGAGAGATTCATTGTGCCAGAGTGAGATGAATGTTCCATTTACAGCTTTCACTTCGTCAATCAGTGGCTTAATAAGTGTCATTGCTTTACTGGCATTCACATCCATATAGTCTCTTAATGTTCCTTCCATAAATGTAAACGGGTGTACTCGAAGTTTAGTTTCAGTATCCATATCAAGGTCGAAAAAATTAAACGAACTACAGATACTTGCTCTGAAACCCGGCTGAGCGGCATATCCCATTGAATAGTCATCCAAAATATCAAGGTTGATCAGATTACGATATGTTATCGGTAAATCAAGTTTCAGGAAATGCTGACGACTTTTTGTAATCTCCCTGTTAAGTACCTTTGAGAGCATTTCGACCTCCTGTTTAAGTTTTGAAGAGTCATCATTCGAACCATAAGAAGGATGGATACCAACAGCAGCATAATCTGCAAGTGCTTTTATTAACCTTTGAAATTTCAGATTCCTTACCGGGATGTTTTTGTCATTAAGACCATATTGTGCAAAAAGAATGAAATATATGGGCTTAAGTTTATATTTTTTTTGAAGATGAAGTTGATATACATATGTGTCGAATGGATCTTTTTGTAACCCTAAAATAACTTTTGTCCTCTTCGAAATGGCTGCAAGGTCAAGATTCAAAAATGAATTTATGTAACCGCCGGCTGTTCTGAACAGTCCTTTCTGCCGGTACGACCAGGCAGCATCAATATCAATAGTAGGAATAAACTCATATTTTGTTCCGGGGAAAGAGAATCCGGGATATTTTTCTTTCAGGATATTACCAATTTTTAATGCCCATATATTTATAAGCGGCTTTTGCAGAAAGTTTTTTTCAGAGGCAATGCTTTCTGACGACTGAAAACGTCCGTATTTATCTTTCCTGTGCGGAAGGTACTCTTCATATCTGGAAACAAGATAAAAAGCCGCCGTAAAAAAATCGAAAGGCAATGCTGAATCTTTGTTATACACA
>JAOZOC010000243.1 GCA_029933495.1 Bacteroidales bacterium | reverse complement strand
TCTTTGTTCCAACATTTTGATAATTTCTTTTGTCGTTGTTTTTTTCTTGTTTCCCAAAATTGATTTTTTAATGGCGTCTGTACAAACCAATACTATTTCTGCATGACTAAGAGTTTTACTTTTATTTAATATTGATTTCCACTCAATTTTTGATGGTTTAAATACTCCTAGTGTATTTAACATTAATTTTTTTATCTCATCTTCATTTGGGTAATCATAATGCAAAACATCATCAAACCTACGGAACAAGGCTTTGTCCAACAAATCAGGGTTATTTGTTGCTGCAACAATAATACTATCTGATGAATCTAGCTCAATAAATTGCAAAAATGAATTAAGCACCCTACGCATTTCACCAACGTCATTGTCTAATGAACGTTCTCCACCAATAGCATCAAATTCATCAAAAAGATACACTCCATGTTCTTTTTCAATTAAATCAAAGATTTGCCTTAATTTTGCACTTGTTTCCCCCATAAATTTTGTTACTAACTTATCAACTTGGATAATGTACAATGGAATATGTAGTTCATGTGCTAAAACTTTTGCTGTCATTGTTTTTCCAGTACCAGGTGGGCCTATCAATAAAACTTTCCTTCGGTGAGTTAATCCAAATGATTTAAGTTTAGTTTGTTGTCTATATTCCTGAATTATCAAATTAATTCGTTCTTTTAATTCAGAATTTATAACAAGTGTGTTTTTTGCAATTTTCGGTTTCTCAGGAATAACAAGTCCTTTTAAATCTTGTGGAAATTTTATTACCCTTGGACCATTCTTTTTTCGCTCAAATTCAATTAGTTCTCGAATTGAATGGGCTAATGCAGTATGTCCTTTTTTTGCCTCAGAAGCAGCTACTTGTAGTGCTATTGTATAAAATCTTTCCGACTCACTACTAAAGTGTGAACGGATTAAAGATTTCAATTGTTCTGCGGTTGCCATTTTATACCCCTTTTTTACTTTTCGATTTATAAATTATTTGCAGAAAGTTTTAATTTATATCATTTTTTAAACATCTTAAAACTTTAATAATGTCACCCCACAAAGCAACAAAAATACGAGAAAAAAATAAAGATATACAATAAAAAAATAAAGTTTATATTTTTGTTCACAGATTTCCTTCGGTAAATTCAAACAGGAAGGCATAAAAATCCTCCCTTAGAAACTACTCATACTTCAAAACTTCCACAGTGCTTGACCTGAAAACCTGATTTGATTTTATCAGAATTGTGACAACCGAGAGTAAAACCAGCAGGACAACTGAAACTAGGAACATCCACCACGAAACGGCAACCCTGTTCGGGAAGTTTTCGAGCCATTTGCTGATGAAATACCACGCTGCCGGCAGTCCGATGACATTTGCAATTATCACCAGTTTGATAAATTCGCGTGACAGCAATGAAAAGAGGTCGGGATATGACGCACCGAGCACCTTCCTGATGCCCATCTCTTTTGTTCTGCGGTTGAGCATAAAGCTCACCAACCCAAAAATACCGAGTAAACACAGGATTAATGAGATGACGGTGAATCCGGTTATGACATTAGCCAGCTTCTCCTCATTTCCGGTAGCAAGGTCGTAATCATCACTGACAAAGGAATAGTTGAACGGAATATCGGTTAATGAAGTCCACACATCCTCTATCCTCTTTATCGTTTCTTTGCTGTTCCCGTTAAGTTCAACTATCACCTTACCCCACATAGGTTCAGGTGTATAGATCAGCATAAGAGGCCCGACCGATTCTTTTGCCGAAAAGAAATTAAAATCCCTGACCACACCCACAATTTTATAGTCATCATCTTCGAATCCTATATTTAGAACATCGGGAGAGTTAATTTTTCTCTCGGCCTCTTCGTTTATTATCACAATATCTTTATGACCCTGAAGTAATGCTTCCTGAAAAGTTTTACCTTTTACCATCTCCAGCCCGAAAATATTCATAAAACTTGTGTCAACCCTGATTTTGGCAAACATATATTCATAGCCGTTCGTAAAGGTTCCGCCCCAGTAGGAGCCCACACCTGACGGGATATTTCCCGCAAAGGATACATTCAATACTCCCGGAATTTGTAAAATGCTGTTCCTTGCTGTTTTACTGTTTTTCAAAATATCGTACCCGGCATTCACCGAAATAATATTCTCCTGCTTATAACCGGGATCATAGCTCTTTAGAAAGCTCAGTTGTTTTTGCATCAGGATAACTGAAAAAATCAGAATTGCAGAAACAATAAACTGAAAAAGAATAAGGGCACGCCTGACATTCCCGCTTTTTAAGTTTATGCTACCTGACGGTTTTATAACTTCCACAGGCTTAAATTTAAACAGAAATATCGCAGGATAAAGCGATGAAATGAACGCAATAATAATACTGCCGGCAAGAAATATCAATAAAATGACCGGATCGTAAATACTTGGCAGGTGTGCCTGTTTCGGAAGTATATTCAGAATTGCAGGCAGGAATAATTCGATGAGCAGAAGTGAAAAGACAAGGGCTATCAGAGTGATTGTCAGGGTTTCAAAAAATATCTGTATCAAAATACTCTTGTTATCAGCTCCAAGCAGCTTTCTGAATCCTATCTCTTTTGCCCTCTGGCCTGCTATGGAAGTGCTGAGGTTTACATAATTTATAACAGCAATCAGTAAAATGAAAATTGCAATCAGAAGATAAAGTTGAGTCAGTTTCTTATTCCCGTGGTTAAGCCACGAATCGGTTGTGTGGAAATACATTTTACTCAGTGGAGTGTATGAGAACCCGTAATCACCCTCTGCTATGCCATCATCCAGCTCTTCCTGCGATATCCAGCCCGATTCAACCATAGCAGAATGTAAAACATCATTGATCTTAGGAAGAATATCCCCGGGATTTGAATTATCATTCATCAACACAAACAGTTGAAAACTCCAATTTCGCCAGTCGGTTTTAATATTCTTACCCATTATTTTTGTGACTAACTCAATTGAGGCAAAGGCATCAGAGGTTATGCTTGAGTTAGAAGGAATATCTTTTATCACTCCGGTAACCTTCACCTGCATTTTCAAATCGCGGTAACTGCTTTTTAAAGTCACTGTTTTTCCAATGGGATTTGTATCTCCAAAAATTTTGCGTGCTGTTGATTCCGATAGCACAATGGAGTTTGGACCGGAAAGTGCAGTTTTGCTGTTTCCCGAAATAAAGGGAAATGTAAAAATATCGAAAAAACTGTTATCCACAACTTTATAATTCAAATCAAAAGCATTTATGCTTTCAGGGCCTGAAACCGTAATAATACTTGAATAGGTAAGTGACGATTCGCGGATCTCGGGAATAGACTTCCTGATTATTGTTCCTGCCGGAAATGTCACACTCGAACCGCCGGTACCTTCAATCCGGTAAATTTTGTCAAAGTTTTTGTGAAACTTGTCTGCTGAAAACTCATGCCACACAAACAGCATTATTATAAAGACAAGGGCCATCCCGAAAGCAAGTCCCAGGATATTTATTAAACTGAATAACCTGAACCGTTGCAGGTTTCTGAATGACGATATAATTAAACTCCTGATCATATTTCTTTTTTTATGAGCAAGCGTCCACGCTTGCATTGAACAAAAATTAATGAGGCAAGCGTGGACGCTTGCTCATTTAATGTTATTCATATTTCAAAGCCTCCACAGGGTTAGTGTATGAGGCTTTTATTGCCTGTGAGATAATTGTTGCGGCGGTGATTATCAGTGACAATGCGAGGGCAACGGCAAAAATCCACCACACAATATTTATGTGGAATGCAAATGTCAGCAGCCACTTATCCATAAAATACCAGGCAACAGGCCAGGCTATCAGGTTTGCAATCAGGATTATCTTTGCAAAACCTCCCGACAGAACAGAGAGAATATTTCTTGCCGTGGCACCGAACACTTTTCTTATCCCGATTTCTTTTGTGCGCTGTTCGGTGCTGAATGCCGCCTGTCCGTACAAACCGAGACAGGCAATAACTATTGATATTATCGCAAGCCAGATGAAAGCCTTCGCTGTTTGACGTTCTGTGTTGTAATTGGCAACAATTGCCGAAGCAAGAAAATGGTAGCTAAACGGCTCATTGTTTACAATTCCGGTCCAGGCTTTTTCAAGAGCTTTTATTGTGCTCTCCTTGCCTTCAGGGTTTATCTTAACCGAAAGATAGTAATAATAATCCCACGGTTTCATTGTAATAATGAGCGGCCCGATATTATCGTGAAGGGATGAGAAATTAAAATCCTTTACCATTCCGATAACCTTGTGCTTTCCATCTCGACTGATATATTTCCCGACCGGATCTTTCCAGCCCAACTGCTTTGCAAGGGTTTCGTTTATCAGGTATGCTGTTGAGTCAGTACCATATTCCTGTGAAAAATTCCGTCCCTGAACAACTTTAAGGTTCATAAGGCCGAGGTAATCATAATCAACATCCATAACGTGAATCATAATGGAATTATCGTTACCCTCAGGGAAATAGCCGTTCATTGTAAGCCCGACTCCCGGATAGGAGGTCGAGGCAGCCACACTTGTCACACCCGGAACATTTCTGAATTGATTTTTAATAACCATCGCCTTTTTCATTGCCGTTTCGCTGCCAAGCTCCACCAGAACCACATTATCTTTGTCAAATCCAAGACTTTTGCTGTTCAGGAAATCCAACTGACGAATTATTATAATTGTGGAAACAATAAGGACAACCGAAATAAAAAACTGAAAGGTTACCAGCACATTCCTTAAAACCGGTCTTCCTTTCATCGTATTAAAATAGCCTTTCAGTATTGCAACAGGCTGAAACCCCGACATATAAAAGGCCGGAAAACTGCCTGCAATAAGACCGGCAAAAAGAGTTACGGCCAGTAAGCTGAAAATTAATATATAATTTGATTGTTTGAAGAAGTTCAGATTGGCCGATATTAATCTGTTAAACTCAGGCTGAACAAATTCAATAAGGAGAAGTGCAAATATTAATGAGATTATTGAAATAAGGATTGATTCACCGAGAAATTGTGAGATTAGCTGACCTCTTGTGGCTCCTGTAACTTTGCGCATGCCGACTTCTTTTGCCCTTTTTACAGAGCGTGCAGTTGACAGATTTATGAAGTTGACGCAGGCAATCAGCAAAATAAAAATTGCAATACTTGTAAAAATGTATAACCTGCTAAGACTTCCTTTTGAGGATAAATCGTAATCGGCAACAGAGTATAGATGTACGTCACGAAGAGGTTCAATAATTAATGTTACAAACCAACCCACATCCCTGTATTCGCGGTTTATCTGTTCCTCCATAAAGGGTGAGAACCTATCTTTAAGATTCTCAACCGAACTGTTTTTATTTAAAAGAACATAAGTGTAGTAATTGTATCCTCCATCCCAGCCGAGAAACATATTTTTCATTTTATAGAGAGTTGTGAACGAAAGCAGTGCCCCGAATTTAAGTTGTGAATTTTCAGGAGGGTCTTCAACCACCCCGGTTATCAGATAGCTGTCATTATTGTTGTATCGAATTGTCTTCCCGACCGGATTTTCATCACCGAATATTTTTTCCG